>DATFSB010000414.1:0-10888 GCA_035262825.1 Gemmatimonadales bacterium
CGCGCCGCGCTCGACACGCGCGACCGGATCGATCCCGACTTCGTGATCATCGCCCGGACCGATGCCTACGGCGCCGTCGGGGGGAGCCTCGAGGAGGCGATCCGCCGCGGCCGCGCCTACGCGGACGCGGGCGTCGACTCCCTGTGGTGCGAACTCTCGAACGCCTCGCGCGAGCCCGCGGTGGCCTTCGCCAAGGCGATGCGCGAATCGCATCCGGATTTGCCGCTGTCGTTCAACTACTCGTCCTCGTTCCGCTGGCACCAGGATCCGAACCCGTTCACGTTCAAAGAGCTGGGCGAGCTCGGCTACAAGTTCATCTTCATCACGCTCTTCGCCTCCCACGCGGCGACGTACGCCACCTGGAACGCGATGGAGGAGCTGGTGCGCGACGAGGAGCAAGCGCAGTGGATGCTCGAGAAGATGAAGGTGGGGCATCCGACCGAGAGCCACCACGTGATGGCGCGCGTGGCGCACTTCCAGGAGCTCGAGAAGAAGTACATCCCGGGCACCGAGGACCGCATCAAGTCCTCGGCCGGTTTCGACGACAACCGGATGCACTGATTCACATCGGGGGGAGCGATCGCCGCTCCCCCCGATACCCCACCGGTCACCCGGGCCGGTTTCGTGCTCGATCGTGGCGCCGGCAAAGCCGGCGCTCGAACTCGGCCGCTCTCGTGTTGGCGGTGTGCCGCCGGCGCCAGTCCGCCGAGGCCAGTCGTTATTTCCGCAGTGATCTGAGGCCCGCGCGGACCTCCTCCGAGAAGAGCTGTGGCTGTTCCCACGCAGCGAAGTGTCCGGTCGCGTTGATGCGCCTGCGCAATTCGATCAGCTCCGCTTCCGGAACATTCACCTGAAACGGACGGATCGCGGTCTTGTCAGCTGTCATGGTGGCCTCCGTCGAGGATGGTGCAGACTGCGCACGTGGTTCGCAACGGTAGCGCCACCTCTACGCTTCGCAATGAGACCTTCGTCCAACTCTGCGCCGTTTGTAGATCGCGACCGCTGTCGGACCGAACGGAAGGGCCACGATGGAGGAACCGACCAGGTGCGCGGCGCGAGGTGACGAGTGGCTGCTACTTTTCGGGCTGCTTTTCCTTGGCTTCCGCCGGCCGTTCGCCGGAGCGTTGCTGGGGCGGCTGGCCCGGCTTGGCTTCAGGCCGGCGCTGCTGTTGCGGCTGCGGCGGCGGCCCGCCGTGAGGACGCTGGTTGTGGGCTTCGGCGGAGCTGCGGGGCGGCGGCGGTGGCGGACCCGCCTTGCGATGCGCGCCCTCCGTGTCATCCGCGGGTGGTCGCCGGGTCTGGCCGGTCTCGGGCTGCGCGGGCGCACCGCGCTGGCCGGACCGCGGCGCGGGCGGCGCGGCATTCGGGGCATTCGGCGCGGAGCCTGGCTTTGGTGCATCGCCTGCGCGCGGCCGCTGCGCCGGTCCCTGACTCTCCGACGGTGTCGCGGTAACGGTGCGCTTCGGCGCCGGGACGATTCGCGGCGACACCGCCTGCGGTGCCTCGCGCTCAGCGCCGAGCCCCTGAGCACGCAGCGCCGGTGAAAAATCGCGCGGCGTGCGGGTGGCTACCACGGCGCGGTCTCGCACCGCCGCGGGCGGCGTCAGGGTCGCGCGCTCGGCGCTCATCGCGCTGGCTGCGACCGGCTTGACGGCAAGCGCGCCGCGCACCGGCGTCAGTTCCCGCACGCGCGCGTCGTCGACGCGCGTGGTCTGCATCGTGCCGCGTCCAAAGCGATCCTCCGACACGCCCACGACCGCGTTGTGGACGTGGACGTTGTTGTACACGTTGATGTTGGTCACGTTGACGGTCGTCGTGCGATTGACGACGACGTTGTTCACGACGTGTGGGCCGCCCCAGCCACCCCACCAGGCGACGCCGACGAATCCCGGACGGCCCCACCAGGGAATGACGGGCTCGCCCCAGCCGAGCGGCGCCCAGTGCACCGGACGGACGGCGACGGCCACGGGACCGCCGAGGAACACGACGAGCGCCGGCGCATAGACGGGCCGAACGACGACCGGACCGGGCGCCCATCCCCAGTAGCCTCGGACGAAGACCCAGCGGCCGTAGTGGTACGGCGCCCATCCCCACGGCGCCGCGTCCAGCCAGGTCCAGCCGAAGCGCGGATCCCAGATCCATCGCCCCGTGCTGTAGGGAACCCAACCCGGCGGGACGCTCGCCGGCTGCCACACGGGGCCGTAGTTGTCTTCCGTGCGCCACGTGCCGTGCTGAGCGAGCTCCTCGGTGCCGTACATCGCGGGCGAGACGTTCTGTGCGTTCGTGGGCTGGATCAGATAATTCGTGCGCTGGTTGTTCCAGCGGTCCCACGCGGAGAGAGGCGGCGCCGTGCTCGTCTCCACATTCGGCGTCTCGGCGCCGGCGATCACGATTTGCTGGTTGGGCCCCACGGTCGCGGCCGCTCCCGCCGCCGGGGTCGCCGTGGCGCTGCCGCCGCGATGCGCCCTGAACGACGTGGTGCCCTCGGAGAGATCGACGTGATAGTAGCCTTTGCGATCGATCGTGAACACCGCGTTGGGCGTATCGATCTCGACCGTGTGGCCGGCTGAGATCTCGCGCACGTCGATCGCGGCCTGGCCCGCCGTCACGCGGAACTGCACGAAGTCGGCGTCGTCGTTGTCCAGGCCGATCTGGGTGCCGTTGCCCGCTCGAACGAAGGCGCGCGGCCCGATCTGAAGCTCGGCGTTGCCGTCGGCGCCCGTGTACAGGACGTCGCCGGGTGCCAGCGGCGTGTTGGCTTTGGCCTCGGCCCACTCCTGGGCGCCGGGACGCCAGAAGGATACCTCGCCGTAGAGGTAGCTCACGCGCGTCGGCGTGATCTCGCCGGATTGCTCCGGGGACGGCGGATCGGCAGCGGGGATCGCTCCGGGACCGCTGACCGCGATCGCGAGAATGAGAAACGCGACGATGACCCGTCGATCGAGCATTGGCTTCATGATGAGACTCACCGATCGGCTCGAATATTTACACTGTACCCCGATCTCGGGTCATTCGATTCCTCGAAACCATCCGGGCGGGGGATTAACGTATTGCTCGCGCTTCCAGCCGCGCCCGGACAGGCACGCGCGATAGAATCCCTCATAGACGATGCCGTATTGCGCGGCGGTCGGACTGGGCGCCCCTTCTTTCATGCACTCCCGGTTGTCGCGGTCCCACTGCTCCTGGGTCGCGCCGGGCTGGCCCCAGTAGAATTTTCCGCAGCCGGTGAGGAGGACCACCACGAAGACCGCGCTCAGCGCGATGCCGACGATTCGAGCCGAGCCCATGAGCGCCTCCAGCGAAGGTCTCTTGCGGGATTTGACGCCCATTGTGATACCGGTAGATAAGCAGGACAAGCGCGGAACGAATACCTAAAGGGTATTCCCGGGAGGATCGCATGGCCAAGCACACGATCTGGCGCGGGGCTCTCGTCGTGGCCGCGCTGTCACTGGTGTCGTCCGGCTGCAGCCACCTCGGCGCCGCCCAGCAAGTGCCCGTGACCCCGCTGGGCACCGCCGATCTCAAGCCGACTCAGCCCGACCCCAGCGCCGGGCTGATCACCGTCCGTCCCGGATTCGACGCGAAGAAGTATCCGGCGATCGCGATCCTCGCGTTCCCCGTGACGGACTCCGGCGTGATGAACAAGGAAGAAGCCAAGCTGACGGTGTCGATCCCCCCGTATTTCCAGCTGCAGATCGCCCAGCGGCTCCGGGCGACTAACGCGTTCACCCGCGTCGACCTCGTGAAGGAAGGAACGCCACCGCCGACCGATCAGGGGCTGCTGCGACTCGAAGGGCGTATCACGCGTCTCGCCGCCGGCGACGACACCTCCGCGTGGGTACCGTTCTCCGGCTACAGCCGCCTCGGGGACCGGATGAAGGCGCAGATCGAGACGAGCCTGGTGGACGCGCGGACGGGCCAGGTCGTGGCCGTCACCGCCGACCGCCGCGAGGCGCCGAACTCGGGGTTCCAGACGGCCGAGTCGTACGTCGAGGAGTCGTTCCAGGCGATGGCGCGCGACCTGGTTCTGTTCCTCGAGCGCCTCACCAAGGGCGAGGTCGCCCGACGTAACTAGCCCGCTATTGCACCGAATCGAATAGCGGTCCTGTGCCGGCGCACAAGACGCCGGTTCCTTGATCGTGCGGCCCCCACACCGTCACCGCGCCGGCGCAGCCTCCGCCGCGTCCGTCCGACGCGGTGAACTGGATCGTGTAGACGCGGCAGTCGCCGGCGCCGCCAGGTCCGCGCGCACGGTCAGGGGATCGAGCGTTGCATCTGGAAGTTTCTTGCCGGGAAACGCTGTGAGCGACGGCAAGAGTCCCCTGGCGGATTCGTCCCGAAGGGAGAGCCGGGAAGCGCGGTCACCAGGGGAGGCTGTCTAGTATGATGCGTGTCGTGACACGCCCTTGCGTCCGGTAGTCGACGCGATCGAAACGGATATCTTGATCCTCGGCGCCGGCGGCGCCGGGCTCTGCGCCGCGCTCCACGCGGCCGATCGCTCGCCGAGCCTGTCCGTCGCCGTCGTCGTGAAGGGCCTGCTCGGACGCGCGGGCTGTACGCGCATGGTGCAGGGCGGCTACAACGCCGTGCTGACCGAGCCCGACTCGCTCGACGCGCACTTGCTCGACACGCTCGCCGGCGGCGGCTGGATCAACGATCAGGAGCTCGTGTGGACCCTGGTCGTGCAGGCGCCCGGGCGCGTGCTCGAGCTCGAATCGCGCTACGGCTGCCTCTTCGACCGCACGCCCGAGGGGCGGATCCACCAGAAGCCGTTCGCCGGCCAGACCCACGATCGCACGATCCACAAGGGCGACCTCACCGGCATCGAGATCATGAATCGGCTCTCCGAGCAGGTGCTCCGGCGGCCAAACATCCAGGCACTCGAGGAGTGCCGGGCGGTCGAGCTCCTGCTGGACGGCGCGGGGCGCTGCGCGGGCGCGCTCGTTCTTGACGTGCGCACCGGCCGCTTCGTCGTCGTGACCGCGCGCGCGACCCTCCTGGCGATGGGTGGCGGGCCGACCATGTACAAGGTGGTGGCGTGTTCGGCCGACAAAGCGGCCGACGGCATCGCGCTCGGCTATCGCGCGGGGCTCCCGCTGCGCGACATGGAGATGATCCAGTTCCATCCGACCGGCCTGGTCATCCCAGACTCTCTGATGACGGGGGCGCTGCTCGAGGAAGGGCTGCGCGGCGCCGGCGGCCATCTGCGCAACGGGCGCGGCGAGCGCTACATGGAGCGTTACGATCCGACGCGGATGGAGCGCTCGACGCGCGATCTGGTCGCGCGCGCCTCGTTCCTGGAGGTGGCCGAGGGCCGCGGCACGCCGAACGGCGGCGTGTGGATCGACGTCTCCCACCTCGGCGCCGACGTCGTCGAGAAGGACTTCCGCGGCATGGTGCGGCGCTGCCGCGACTTCGGGCGCGATCTGGCGCGCGGGCCGGTCGAGGTGGGGCCGACCACCCACTTCATGATGGGCGGCGTCGTGGTGGATACGGCGTGCCGCACGGCGATCGAGGGCCTCTTCGCGGCGGGCGAGGACACGGGCGGCGTCCACGGCGCGAATCGACTCGGCGGCAACGGCGTCGCCGAGTCGACCGTGTTCGGCGGTATCGCCGGCGACGTGATGGCCGATTCCGTCGCGGGGCCCACACCGGCACGCGACGGGCGAGCCCGCGTGCGTGACACCGTAGCGCGGCTCACGGCGCCGCTTGACCGTCCCACCGGCGATGTCTACGGGCTGCAGCGCGAGCTGCGCGCGGTGATGTGGGAGCGCGCGGGCCTCGTGCGCGACGGAGCCGGCCTGAAGGCTGCCGTCGCGACGGCGGAGCGGATCGCCGATGAGCTCGCGCGGGTCGGCGTTGCGGGCGGCAGGGCGTTCAACCTGGCGTGGCAGGACTGGATCAATCTGACCAACCAGGCCGCCGTCGCGCGCTTGATCACGACCAGTGCCTTGGCCCGCACGGAGAGCCGCGGTGCGCACTACCGGAGCGATTTCCCCGTGCCGTCCGCGGTGCCGCTCTACACCGTGCGCGTGCAGTCGCGCGGCGGCGAGACTGCGGTGTGGACCGAGCCGGTCGCGCTCACGCGCGCGACCCCGACCGGGGCGGGACGTGTCTCGTCGATGGTCGAAGTCGGCGATTAGGCTTTGCCCGTTGCAGGCCGTCGCGGGGCTGGGCCCCCGCCGGCCGGGAGGAGAGGACCATGGCGTTCGACGGTGAGGCGTTCGTGGATCGATTCAACACCGTGTGGAATGGACACGACGTGGACGGGATTCTCTCGATGATGACCGACGACGTCATCTTCGAGGCCTCGTTCGGCAAGGATCCCTGGGGATCGCGCGTCGTCGGCAAACCGGCCGTGCGCGAGTTCCTCGAGGAGATGTTCCAGCGCGTGCCCGACATCCGCTGGGATGAAATCCGCCACGCCGCCCACCCCGAGCTGGCGGTGGTCGAGTGGCTGACCACCGGCACACCGCGCGGTGGGACGCGCTTCGAGGTGCAGGGCTGCGACCTCCTCACCCTGCGCGGCGGCAAGATCGCGGCGAAGCGCTCCTACCGAAAGGGCCAGCTCTAGCCTCGCCGGCCCGTGAGCCGCGTTCTCAAGCGCGAGTGGAGCACCGCCGAGGGCTGGCGCGACACGAAGGCCGGCATGTGGGCGTGGCTCATCCAGCGCGCCGCCGCGGTAGCGCTTTTGCTCGTGATCGCGCTGCATCTGGTGAACCCGTTCCGACGCGGCGTGCAGGCCGCCCTACTGGCCCTGGCCCTCGTCCATGCGCTGCTCGGCGTGCGCGCGATCCTGCTCGACTTCGGCCTCGCGTACCGCTGGCACCGCGCGCTCTTCGCGCTCGCCCTGGTGCTCGCGGCGGTGGTCTTCGTCTCCGTCTGGGCGTGGAGGTGGTACTGAGCTACATCGGCCGCGACGACACGATCGCGGCGTAGAGCGCGCTCTGGCGATAGAAGTGCCGCAGCACATAGTGCTCGTTGACGTCGTGCTGCTGGTTATTGCTGTTCGCCGCAGGGATCCAGAGACACGGGATCCCGAGGACGTCGGTGAAGACGTGCAGGGGGAGGGTGCCGCCGAGGATCGGCAGCGCGACCGGCTCCTCGCCCCCGTGCTCTTCCAGCAAGCGCAGCAGCCAGCCGAACTCCGGCCGCGCGGGCGAGGTGAAGCTCGCCGGCTGGCCATCCATCTCCACCGTGAACGCGACCCCCGGCGTGCGGCGCTGGTGATCGGCGACCGCGCGCTCCACGATCTCGCGCATCGCCGCGACCGGCGTATCGGGGGTGAGCCGGATGTCGAGCCTCGCGTGGGCCGTGCGCGGGATGATCGTGCGCCTCAGGGTCAGCGAGGCGCCGTCGGACATGAAGCTGTTGATGTTCACGGTGGGCGTGAGGAACGGCGTCCAGACGGCCTTGTCCTCCCACTTCGCGAAGACCTCTTTCGCCTCGCGCTGGAACGCCTCGTGCTCGGCCGACCAGGCCCGCACGCGCTCCTCGATGTCGGCGATGAGCCGGGCCAGGGGCAGGACCGGGTTCGGCACGATGTTGCCGTAGTTGCCAGAGTGCACCGAGGCCTGCTGGCCGTTGTCGGCCACGAGGTTGACGGTGAGGAGACCGCGTACCCCCATCACGAGCGTCGGCGCGTTCTTCTGCTTGGGGCCGTCCGAACCGATCAGGACGTCGGCGGCGAGCCTGTCGCGATGGGCGCGCGCGATCGCGTCGAGGTTCGGGCTGCCGTGCTCCTCCTCGCCGTCGAGGATGACCTTGACCTTCCAGCAGGCGGTGCCAGCGCTCACGGCATCCATGGCGCCCAGGATGTTCGACAGGTGCTGGCCCTTGTTGTCGGCTCCGCCGCGCGCCACCAGCACCAGCTCGTCCAGCGCCGCGTCGCCGACCAGGCGGGGCTCGACCGCGCGCCCGTCGAGGAAATAGGCCGGCACGAACGGCTCGCACGGCACGCCCTGCCATTTCCAGCGCGCGACGTCGCCGGTGGGCTGGACGTCGTAGTGGCCGTAGAGCAAAAGCGTGGGCGCGCCCGCGGGCCCCGGCAGTTCCCCGTAGAGCGCGGGCGTGCCTCGGCCGTCCTCGGGCGCCAGCGGCGTGAGCTCGAGGCCGAGCCCGCGCCAGAGGCCGCGCACGGCCTCGATCATCTCGGAGGTGACCTGGCGGCTGATCGTCGGGATCCGAAGATAGCGATCGAGAAGCTCGAGCCGGTCGTGACGCGACGACATGGAAGTGGCGGTAGTATAACGCCGGCGATGGCATCGTCCGTCACGCTCCGAGTCTTCCGCTGGAGTCCCGACGAGGCCGAGCGTTTCGCCGAGTATCGGGTGGCCGCCGCGGCCGACACGACCGTGCTCGACGCGCTGGTCGAGATCCAGCGCGCGCAGGATCCCACGCTCGCCTTCCGCTACGCGTGCCGCGTCGGGATGTGCGGCTCGTGCGCGATGGTGGTGAACGGCCGCGAGCGCTGGGCCTGCCGCACGCGCCTTCAGTCGCTGGGCCCGGGGCAGGTGACCGTGCGTCCTCTCTATCACTTCTCGCTGCTGCGCGATCTCGTCGTGGACATGACGCCGTTCGCGGCCAAGCTGCGCGACGTCGGGGCGGCGCTCACGCCGCGCGACGGGGCCGAGTCCTACGCCCTGGTGTCGGGGCTCTCCGCGGAGCGGTACCAGATCGATCTGGCCATCGAGTGCATCGGCTGCGGCATGTGTGTCTCGGCGTGCACGATGGTCGGACACAACGACCGCTTCCCCGGGCCGGCTGCCCTCAACCGGGCGCTCACGCTCGAGCTCGACCACCGTGACGACGGACGCCAGGCGCGCTGGCGCGTCCTTCTCGGCGACGACGCCCTCGCGCGCTGCCACGGCCAGGGCAACTGTACCGAGGTGTGCCCCATGGGCCTCTCGCCGGCCGATTCGATTCGTCGGCTTCGCCGGCTCGCGGTCTCTCGCCTGGTCGGTCTTTCGCATTGATCCGGCTCGCCGAGCTGACCTCGCCCGGCGCCGCAAGGATCGCCCGCGATCCCCGCGCCGTCGTGTTCGTTCCGCTCGGCGCGGTCGAGCAGCACGGGCCGCATCTTCCGCTGCTGGTCGACTGGCGCGGCGCCGAGGAGCTGGCGCGCCGGGTCGCGCCGCACCTGCGCCGCGCCGGGTGGCGTCCGGTCCTGGCTCCGTCGATCCCGTACGGCGTCAGCACCCTGGCCGTCGGCTGGGCCGGGACGATCTCGCTCTCGGTTCCGACCCTGCGCCGGCTCGTCGTGGAGGTCGTCGGCGGGCTGGCGAGCCACGGATTTGGCCGATTCGTCCTTGCGAACTATCAGGCCGACCCGGATCACCTCGCCGCGATCGCGGCGGCCCAACGGACGCTGGCGCGCCGCCGCGTCCGCGTACTCGTGGCGGGCTTCGTGCCCAACGCGAAGCCGCCGACGGCCATGAACAATCGACAGGTTCGGGCGCTCATGCGGAGCCCGAATCCCGGCGCCGAGTGGCATTCCGGCGAGCTCGAGACGGCCTTCATGCTCGCGGCCGAGCCAGAGCTCGTTCGCCGCCGAGTCGCGCGCCGGCTGGCGCCGGCCTGGTTCGACTTTCGCGGCGCGCTCGCCCGCGGCGCCCGCAACTTTCGCGACCTCGGGCCCGGCGGCGCCGGCTATTTCGGCTGGCCTGCGGCGGCGCGCGCGCAGACTGGCCGCGCCGTCATGGCGCTGCGCGGTCGGCTCATCGCGCACGAGCTCTCGAGGGCGCTCGGCCGACCGCCGCGTTCTTGACCCTGTCGGCGCGGCGCGTTAGAGTAATGTGTCATTGAAATCGACGAGATGTGCCGCAATCCGGTCGCTTACGGCCTCACGACGGCTCGCCTCGGAACGGCGCGCGGGGAGACCAGCACTCATGGCTGACGAGGTGGGACTGTGATGGCGAGACCGAAGATCACTGTCGTCGGCGCCGGAAACGTCGGCGCCACCGTCGCCCAGTACGCGGTCGAGAAAGAGCTCGGCGACGTCGTCCTGGTGGACGTCATCGAAGGCATCCCGCAGGGCAAGTCGCTGGACTTGGCTCAGGCCGGCCCGGTGCACGGGTTCGACTCGTCGCTCGTGGGCACCAACGGCTACGACGAGACAGCCGACTCCGACGTGGTCGTCATCACTGCCGGCATGGCGCGCAAGCCGGGCATGACGCGCGACGACCTCCTGTTCAAGAACGCCGAGATCGTCGGCTCGGTCGTCGAGCAGGTGGCGCGCCGCTCCCGCAACGCGATCCTGGTCCTGGTCACCAATCCGCTCGACGCGATGGTGCAGCTGGCGTGGAAGAAGTCGGGGTTCCCGGCCGAGCGGGTCATCGGCATGGCCGGCGTGCTCGATTCCGCGCGCTTCCGCACGTTCATCGCCCGCGAGCTCAACGTGTCCGTGGAGAACGTGACGGCGTTCGTGCTGGGCGGCCACGGCGACACGATGGTGCCGCTGCCGCGCTACTCGACGGTGGCCGGCATTCCGATCACCGACCTGCTCTCGAAAGACCGGATCGACGCGCTCGTCACCCGCACTGCCAACGGCGGCGCCGAGATCGTGAACTTCCTGAAGTCCGGCAGCGCCTACTATGCGCCTGGCGCCGCGGCGGTCGAGATGGTCGAGGCGATCCTGAAGGACAAGAAGAAGATCCTGCCGTGCGCCGCGTACCTGAACGGCCAGTACGGGGTGCGCGGGCTCTACGTCGGCGTGCCGGTCAAGCTGGGCCGCGCGGGTGTCGAGCAGATCGTCGAGATCAAGCTGATGCCGGACGAGCAGGCGGCGTTCAACAAGTCCGCCGATGCGGTGCGGGAGCTGGTCGACAAGCTGAAGCTCTGAGCCGAGAACCGGGGGTCGTCGTGAGAGACGTGCACGTCAGCGCTGTCG
>DATFSB010000415.1:0-2148 GCA_035262825.1 Gemmatimonadales bacterium
AGCCACCCCGGCCCCGGTATTCGAGAGAGTCCCGGTTGAGCGGCGCGACATCATCGTCGCCGCCTCGGCGGCGGGCGCCATCCAGCCGATCCTCACGATCGACGTGAAATCGCAGGCCTCGGGCGCGATCACGGCGATGCGAGTGCAGACCGGCGACGACGTCAAGCCGGGGCAGATCCTGGCGCTGATCGACCCGCGGCTCCCCAAGAGCGCGCTCGACCAGGCGGAAGCGAGCCTCGCCGTCGCGCGGGCGCAGCTCCAGACCGCCACGACCCAGATGGGGCGCGAAGACACGCTGCTCAAGGCCAAAGTCATTACTCAGCAGGAGTGGGAAACCACGCGCGTCTCCTTTGCCCAGGCGCAGGCCGCAGTCGTTACCGCGCAGTCCAATCTCTCCGACGCGCGGATCGCCTTCGACCAGACGCGCGTCACCGCGGCGCTCGCCGGAACGATCATCCAGAAGAACGTCGATCTCGGCACCGTGATTTCGAGTCCGACGCGTGATGTCAGTGGCGGCACGATCTTGTTCAAGATGGCCAACCTCGACACCGTCCAGGTGCAGGGGCTGGTCGACGAGACCGACATCGGCAAGATCCAGCCGGGGATGCCCGTCACCATCACCGTCGACGCCTTCGCTAACCGGCCGTTCGACGGCACCGTCCTGAAGATCGAGCCGCAGGCCACCGTCACGCAGAACGTGACGCAATTCCCGGTGCTGGTGAACATCGCGAACCCCGGCCACCTCCTGAAGCCGGGGATGAACACCGAAGTCGAAGTGCACGTCGGGCAGCGCCAGGGCGTGCTCGCCGTCCCCAACGCCGCCCTGCGCACGCAAGCCGACGTCGCCTCGGCGGCGGACGTGCTCGGCCTCGACCAGAAAACCGTCCAGCAGCAGCTCGCCCAGCAAGCCACACCGCGCGGCGATTCAGGCTCGGCGACGATGGGCGGCGGCGGGGCGAAGGCCGATCCGGCACCTCCCGCGGCGGGTGCGGAGTCGAACACGCTGACGCTGCCGAACGGCATGACCGTCAAGCTGCCGCCGGGCGTGACGGCCCAGCAGGTGCAGGCGGCGATGCAGAAGCGGTTCTCCGGCGGCCAGCTGAGCAATGCCGAGCAGGCGATGCTGCGGCAGGTGTTCTCGCAATTCCGTGGACAGGGCGGCGGTGGTGGCGGACAACGGCGCAACACGAACGAATCCGGTGGGCGCTACATCGTGTTCGTGATGCGCAGCGGACAGCCGACTCCCGTGAATGTGCGCACCGGACTCACCGACCTCGATTACAGCGAGGTGGTGAGCGGTCTGACGGACAAGGACACCGTGCTGGTGCTGCCCTCGGCGTCGCTCGTCAACTCGCAGAAGCAGTTCCAGCAGCGCGTGCAGTCGTTCACCGGCGGCGGCATCCCCGGCATGCGCCAGCAGACGCAACAGGCGCCGAGCCAGACGGCGCGGCCCGCAACGCCGAGGTAGCCATGCTGCTCGACGAGACGATTCGCGTCGCGCTGCAGGCGATCCGGGCCAACAAGCTGCGGTCGATGCTCACCGCCCTCGGCATCATCATCGGCGTGGGCGCGGTGATCACGATGATCGCGCTGGGGACCGGTGCGAAAAAAGCAGTGCAGGACCGGATCAACGCCCTCGGGCCCACGCTGCTCACCTTGTTTGCGGGCCAGAGCTTCCGCGGCGGTGTCGCCCAGATGAACCGCGTCAGCCTGACGATGGACGACGACACGGCGCTCGCCAACCAAGCGCGCTTCATCGCCGCCGTCGTTCCGGAGCTGGCGGGCAATCTGCAGGTCCAGATGGGCAGCCAGAACGCCAGTCTCAATATCACCGGCACGACTCCCACGTACGTCCCGGTGCACGCCTACACCATGACGTCGGGTCGCATGTTCACGACCGGCGAGAACGAAGCGCGGCGCCGCTACGCCGTCCTCGGGTCTTCCGTGCCGGCGATCTTCAATACCAGCGCGACCATGATGGTCGGAAAGAACATTCAGATCAAAGGGATCCCGTTCGAAATCATCGGGATCCTGAGCGAGAAGGGATCGCAGGGGTTCTTCAACCCCGACGAGCAGATTCTCATCCCGCTCGAGACGGCGCGCTATCGCATCATGGGCACCGACCGGCTGCGCTCGATCACCGCCCAG
>DATFSB010000416.1:0-4784 GCA_035262825.1 Gemmatimonadales bacterium
GGTGTGAGCGGCATGGTCGCGACAGGGCTGCGCCTCAGCACGATGATCGCGAGCTTCGTGTGGCTCGTCGCCATCCTGCCTCCGGCGCGCCTCGTCGAAGCGATGGTGGCGGCGGGCTGGCCGGTGAGCGCCGCGTTTCTCTTTTCGGCGACGCTGCAGGCAGTGCCGGCGCTGCGCGAGCGCGCCCAGCGACTGGTCGACGCGCAGCGGTGCCGCGGCCTCGCCACGCGCGGCGGACCGCTGGTGCGCTTGCGCGCCCTGCGCGCGTTGGCATTGCCGCTCGTGCTCTCGGCGCTGCACGAAGTGGATGAGCGCGCGCTGGCGCTCGAGACCCGTGGCCTCGTAGCTGGAGCGCGCCGCACACCGCTTGCTCCGCCGCCGGACCACTGGAGCCAGCGGGCGACGCGCTGGCTGCTGTTGCTCTCGTGCGCGGCGCTCCTCGTGTGGCGCGTGGTATGACGGCGCCACTCGCGTTGCGCTCGGTGACCTATCGCTACCCGGCGAGCCGGTCTCCCGCGGTGCAGGGCCTGACACTGGAGATGCGGCGTGGCGAGGTGCTCGGCGTGATCGGCAACGTCGGCGCCGGTGCGTCGACGCTGCTGCTCGTCGCTGGAGACCTGGCGCCGCGGGTGACGGGTGGTGAGCTGACGGGGACGGTCGAGCGGGCCGGGCGCGCGGCGCTGCTGCTGCCCACTCCCTGGACGCAGCTCTCGGGAATGGCGTTCACGGTGTTCGACGAGGTGGCGTTCGGCCCCGCGAATCTGGGGTGGTCGCGCGAGCGGATTTCAGCCAGCGTTGAGCGCGCGTTGAACCGCGTTGACATCACGCATCTGCGGGGCCGCGATCCCGCGACGCTGTCGGGCGGCGAGCTGCAGCGCGTCATCCTCGCCGGCATCCTGGCGATGGAGCCCGATGTGTTGCTGCTCGACGAGCCGACCGCCGAGCTCGATTCGCTCGCCGCGCGGCGCATCTGGGAGCTGATCCGTACGCTCGCGCAGGACGGCATGGCGATAGCGGTCGCAACGAGCGATCTCGATGCGCTGTGCGACACGGCGGATCGCATCGCCTGGCTGGAGCAGGGAGCGCTGCGCGCGCTCGGGGCGACGCGCGAGGTGCTGGGGGACCCGGCGTTGGCCGCGGCCGCCGCGCCGGGAAGCACGTCGATCGCCACAGTGTGGCGCCTGGCGGGACTGCCCGAGCCGCCCCCGCTCACGGTCGCTCAAGCCGTGGGGCGGCTGCGGTGACCGCCGTGCTGGAGCTCGCCGCCGTGTCGTTCGCCTACGCCGACCGCTCGGCCCTCAGCGACGTATCGTTCGCGCTCCAGCCGGGCGAGCGCGTGGCGCTCGTGGGACACAACGGCGCGGGGAAATCGACGCTGATGCGTCTTGTCGTTGGATTGCTCGAGCCCACGGAGGGAACCGTCCTGGTGGGCGACTGGGACACGCGCTCCCGCCGTCCCGAGCAGCTGGCGTATCGCGTCGGCTCGCTGTTTCAGCACGCCGACCAGCAGCTGTTCGCGCGTACCGTGCGGGAGGATGTCGCATTCGGTCCCCGGGCGACGGGGGTGCCAGGCGTCGAGGCGTCGACGCGCGTGGCACGCGCACTGGAGGTGCTGGGACTGGAGGCCGTCGCCGGCGAGCATCCCTACGACCTCCCGCCGCCCGAGCGCAAGCTCGCCGCCCTCGCGGGAGCGCTGGCGCTCGAGCCTTTGCTCTTGGTACTCGACGAGCCGACCGCCGGGCTCGACCGGCGGGCGCGGGAGCGTGTCGCCGCGGCACTCGAGGGTCGGGCCGCCGCGGGAACGACGCTGCTCGTGATTACACACGATCTCGAGTTCGCCGCCGAGCATCTGGATCGCGGCCTGCTGCTGGACCACGGGCGGCTGGAGCAGGACGCGCCGCTGTCCGACATCCTGGCCAGGGGCAGCGGGCTTGAAGACCTGGGGCTCGCGCCACCCCCTCTGAGCCGCCTGTCGGCGGCACTTTCGCTGCCGGGGCGCCCGATTCGGGCTCGGGAAGTGGCGGCGGGGCTCGCTAGCGTTGCCGCGCGTAACCGCGTGTCCTAGATTCCCTTACGCCTCATGATCATACCTGTCGTCTTCGCCACGCATCTGGCGCGCGCCGTCGACCTGTTCCGGGACCCCGCCAAGCGGGACGAACAGAAGCGGGAGTTCCGGATCCTGGTCGGGATGCTGAAGGGCGGAAACGTCTCGATCCGCATCATCGAAGACATCCTGGTGGTCAACGACCAGCGGGTGATCGCTCCCGAGTTCCGTCCGCTGGTCCAGGTCATGGTCGCGCATGGTGTGACGGAGCTCGTCATCCCGAGCGACGCGCCGGTGTCGCATTTATTCGAGCTGCTGCGGGCGCTAGCCGATCATCCCACCGGACGGGCGGACATCGTTACCCGCCTGCGCTCGTCGGGAGCCGATCGCGTGTCGGTCGTGCTCTCGGCCCTCGACGAGCCTGAAGAGGGTCCTCCCGCGGCGGGTGGAGGGTCCGGGACGCGCGATCTCGGAACGCGCGGCGTGCTGCGCGGCGACCCGGTCAAGGACCTGAAGAGCGCACCGGTCGCTGGCGCGGACGGGGTGGAGGCAGTGGAGCAGAATCTCGCCCAGCCCTCCGAGGCGCTTCCGAGGCCTGAAGCGGCGACGCCGTCCCAGGCGATCATCCCGCGGCAGTCGTTGGAGACGCCGGCTCCGGGGCTCCCGTCGACGCCGTTGGAAGGAGTAGCGCCCGCCCCGGGCACGCTCCCGCCGCCGCCACCGCCGCCGCCGCCGCCGCCCAGGCGAGGGATGGATTCCGCGGCGCCGACGTTCACCCCGGCGACGCCGGTTCCCCCGGCGCCCCATGCGCCGCCGCCTCCCCCAGCGCCACCGCACCGGGCGCACACCCATTCGGGGAGTGTGGTGCCGCCGATGTTCGGCGACGCACCGCTGGACGAATCCCCGGAGCCGACCCCGCCCCCCGTGCCGGAAATCGCCCGCGAAGCCGCTTCACCGCTGTTCGCTCTGCGGGAAGCACTGTCGAAGGACACCGCCGACATGCTCAGTTCGCTCGAGGCCAATCCTGCGGGGCCGCATGTGGGGGATATGCTGACGGTGTTGAACCGCCAGGTCGAGACGGTGATGCGGCAGGGGAAGATCGAGCAGGCGATGCAGATCGTGTACAGCATCGTGCGGACCGAGCAGCGTGTCGAGGACGCGGCGGTCCGGCGCCAGTACGGCATTGCGCTGCGCCGCATGATCACGAAGCAGATGCTCGACGGGCTGAGCAAGCTGGTGCAGGTGCCGCATCTCGAGGACGCCGCGGGAGCGGTGCTGCAGCGCGCGGGCCCGGACGGGGTGGAAGTGCTGCTCGACCTGCTCACCACGTCGAACACCGTCAACGAGCGTCGCGGTGTGTTCAACGCCCTGATTCAGATGAAGGAAGGGCAGGACCAGCTGGTCCACATGCTCGGCCACCCGCAGTGGTTCGTGGTACGCAACGTGGCGGACCTGGTGGGTGAGCTGGGGCTCGAGGCGGCGGTGCCGGCGCTGACGAAACAGCTCGATCATGAGGACGAACGGGTGCGCCGGCAGGTGGCGCTGGCGCTCGCCAAGATCGGCACCCGCAGCGCCGCGGAGCCATTGCGGCGCGCCCTGCGCGACTCGTCGGCCGACGTGCGGCGTCAGGCGGCGCTGGGAGTCGGCGGGCGCAAGGCGAGCGCGCTGGCGATGCCGCTCGTCGTCGCGCTCGAAGAAGAAAAAGATCCGGAGGTGGTGCGCGAGCTGATTTTCGCCCTGGGCCGGATCGGCAGCCCCGACGCGGTGCAGGCGCTGATCAAGCTCGCCCAGCCGTCGGGCAAGCTGTTCAACCGCAAGCCGAGCGCGCTCCGCGTGACGGCGGTGGAAGCGCTGCGCGTGGCCGGGACTCCCGCGGCCATCGGCACGTTGCAGAGTTTTATGGCGGACTCGGACAAGCAGGTGCGCGCCGCCGTGCAGCAGGCGTTGACGGAGCTCAACGCGAAGCAGAAATCCTGAAGAGAGGTTGTGGGGGATTTGGAGGTTGTGGAAGATGGTGGAGGTTGCTGGGTTTACCTTCGCCCTCTTCCACCATCCTCCACCAACCTCCACAACTTCTTCTTAGGAGGGTATAAAGCTCACGTCCGCCGTGAGCTTCCTCGCGAACGCCGCGAGCAGCCGCGCGGCACGGTCTACATCCGGTAGCGACACCATTTCATTGGGACTGTGCATGTAGCGGTTCGGCACCGACACGAGGCCGGTCGGGATGCCGCGCAGCGCGTTGTGAATGGCGTCGGCGTCGGTTCCGGTGTCGCGCGGCGCCGCCTGCACCGTGTAGGGAATCTTCTCCTCGTCGGCGCAGCAGACCAGCCGATCGAATACCGTGCCGTTGACCGCCGAGCCGCGGGAAAACACCGGGCCGCCGCCCAGCTTGTGGTCACCGCCCTGCTTCTTGTCCGCCCCCGGCCAGTCGGTCGCATGTGTGACATCCACCACCAGCGCCACCTGCGGGTCGATCCCCACGGCACTGGTACGCGCTCCGCCGCCGGTGTAGGCGATTTCCTCGCGCGTCGTCGCGACCGCGAACACCGCGGCATGCACCGGCCGCTCCTTCGCGAGCAGCCGCAGCGCCTCGGCGACGACGTACGCGCCGATGCGGTTGTCGATGCTGCGCGAGACGATGCGGTCACCGGCGAACTCGAGACTCTGCGCGTCGATCACGGCCGGATCGCCGACGTGCACCCGGTCGATCGCCTCGGCGCGCGTCGCGGCGCCGATGTCG
>DATFSB010000417.1:0-3449 GCA_035262825.1 Gemmatimonadales bacterium
TCGGTGGTGGATTTGGCGAGTCGCACGGTGACGGCTACGATCGCCGTCGGCAATGCCCCGCGCAAGATCGCCGTGCAGCCGACGTCGGGCCCGGCCGCCACGAACCCGGCGCCGGCGCGAGTCGCCGCTGCGCCCGCGGGCAAGAGCAAGTCTCTCGTCCTCGGCGGCGTAAGCTACGCCGACCATGGGACCAAGGACGTGCGGGACCTGTCGAGGCTAGAACTCGAGGCCGACGACTATTACTTCTCGCCGACCTTCTTGCGTGGCAAGCCCGGGCAAAAGCTGACGCTGCTGGTGGAGAACGAGGCGAGCACCCTGCACAATATCACCATTGCCTCTCTCGCGATCGATAAGGACATTCCCCCCAAGGGCCAAATGCAATTCGAGGTTACCTTTCCGGCCTCGGGGGTTCTCGCCTTCTCCTGTAAATTCCACGGACCGCTCGGTATGAATGGCCAGCTGCTGACCGGCGAGAGCGCGCCCCGTGGCGCGCGCTAGCCGGCTAGCGTTCGGCGTGGACGACTCGACGGCGCCGTAACCCTCGGTGTTCCGGCTCGCCTGCCGCGGCAATGCCGCCGAAGCCGAACAGCATCACAGCGAGCACCACCGCCACAGCGGCGATCCCCGACCCCATGACTCTGATTTCACCGGGGCGCCCCTCCTCTCCGAATCTCACGGCGCGGAAGGGCGTGACCGAAAGCCGGGGGCTCACTTACGAGCTCAAGGGTGAGCCGTCACTCTCCGGACTATCGCGGGGTTAATTTCTGCAAGTCCGGTGGTGGTCCCAACGCGACGCGATCGAACTTGCAGAATTCAAGTGCGCGATTCCATGGCGCGCTAATTCGTGCTTAGTCGCTGGAATGTACGAAAAGGGGTCATTAGAGTCCCCAAAGCGCCAAATGTGCCAAGAGCAGGGCGGCGGTTAGCAGGCCCACGACGTCCAGCCAGATTCTCCAAGTCGGCTGCTCGAAATACCGGCGGATGAATGGGATCTCGTAGCGAAGCGTCCTCAGCTCCCTGCAACTCGGGCAATAGCGGGCGGAAATCGTGCGATCGTCGTGGACCATTTGCGACGCGACTGTCTCGTGGGGGTGCGCGTCGGCCCACGCCTCGAGCGTCTGTTCCTGCTCCAGCTCCACGATCTCGACCGGCGGCAGGAGCACCTCCTCTGGCGCGCGCGGAAATGTGGAACGATTCAGGGGTTCACTCACAGCAGTCGCCGCAATTCGCCTCGGCCATGCGGGGCATTGTACTGGACGCGGAGGTCGTCTCGTCAACCCACCGGGCTGAAGCCAACCTGAAGCGCTCCTGGGGAGCCGGCCGGCAGTGATTGAATTCCTGGGAAGCGGGGGATCCTCAGAATATTGGGCTCGATTGAACAGATGGAGCGACGTCCGATACGTGTAGACTGAGGGCCAGGTGACATCACCCCGGATCGCGACGCTCGCTCTCACCATTGTCGTAAGCGTCCGCACTCCACCACCATGGGAGACATCATGCGCGCAGCGATCACCGCGACGGGTCACTACCTACCGCCCGACGTCTACCCCAACGCGTACTTCGAGCACCAACTGGACACGACGGACGCCTGGATTCGATCGCGCACAGGGATCGCTGAGCGCCGCTTCGCGTCGGCTGGCGGCACGTCAGACCTGATCGTGCCGGCGGCTCGCCGCTGCCTCGACGCTCGCGGCATCTCGCCGGCGGCCGTTGATTGCGTCATCGTCGCCACGATGACGCCGGATCGACTGTGCCCGTCAACGGCTGCGGTGGTTCAGCGAAAGCTCGGGGCGATCCACGCATGGGGCTTCGACCTGGCCGCGGCCTGCTCCGGCTTCGTCTACGCGCTCATCGTGGCGACGAAGCTCATAGAGTCGGGTGCCACGCGCCGGGTATTGCTCTGTGGGGCGGATCGGATGAGCAGTGTCGTCAATCCCGAGGACCGCGCCACTGCCGTGCTGTTCGGTGATGGCGCTGGGACCGTCCTGATCGAACCTCTTGAGGACGAGGCGGTTGGGATTCTCGACCACGTCTGTCACATGAACGGCGAAGGAGAATCATCTCTCTACATCCCGGCCGGGGGGAGCGTCGAGCCCGCCAGCGCCGCATCAGTCGAGGAGAGGCGGCACTACGTCGTGCAGGACGGGCCGGCGGTATTCAAGGCCGCGGTCATCGGCATGGCCGAAGTGACCGAGGAAATCCTGAAGCGCAACGACATGACGGTCGCCGACGTGGCCTGGTTGGTCCCGCATCAAGCCAACCGCCGCATCATCGAGGCGGTGGCCAAGCGGCTGGGTCTCGGTCTAGATCGCGTCATCATCAATCTCGATCGCTACGGCAATACGGTCGCCGCGACGATTCCTATTGCGCTCTCGGAGTGGAACGAGCGCGGGCGCTTCTCGCACGGCGACCGCGTCGTCTTGTCGGCGTTCGGTGCAGGGTTCACCGCCGGCAGCGTCATGCTGCGCTGGGTGACCGTCTAGAACGTTGGCCGTTCGCCCAACGGCGCCTCGCTGACATCGTGGAAGTACGCATAAATCCGGCAGGCCATGGGCTGGACACGCGCGTCAGTATAATGACATCGAACTCCGGGCTCTCACGAAAGCGCCGAACGATCGCCTGGCGTGTTTGCTGTCCCCACTCCGGGCCCCCCGTCTGGTCGTCGAACCGTTGACGATCTTCGCCGCCACACCAAATCTCGCCTGGAGGACCGCTATACCTCTACCGCTGCGGCTTTCTTTTGTGCCGGCGGCCTCAGGTGCCATCATGTTGCCCAACAGCCGTGGGCATCGAGTTTCGAGAGCGCCCCACACAGGAACGCGACTTTCTGTTGGAGGTTAGGAAGTCCGGCGCTCTGCTCGGCCAAGTGCGACGCTACGCGAGTGGATTCTTCCAGTACTATCGAGGCGCAGTAAACGAGCTGGTGTTCGAGTTCGAGGACGACGATCTCGAACGGCTCAAGCAGCGCATCGCCTCGCGGGAAGCTCCCGCCGCCCTGACCTACTAGCCGGACGTTACCGGGCTGTACGGGGTCCTGCGCCAGCGATTCGGCGGCGCGGATTAGCGTTCGCCTCGTTTTCCAGCAATCCTTGGACTTCACCGCATCTCATGTCCGCCCGACTTTCGATCCACCCAGCGGCAAGCCAGGCTGTAACACGGTGACGTTTCATCGCGGGACCGATATAGATCTACACGCTCGTCTTCGCGGTGCCGGAGCTGCTGCGGGACGAAGCCTGGAAGGTCGGTGTCGTCGAAGGCGAACACGAACCACGCGTTCGGATTGTCGAGGCCGCCGAACACCGCGTTGTAGTCGTTGTCGTTCGCGACGTACAGCGTGTGCTTGACCTGGCCGCCGATGACGACGTCCTGGCCGAACGCGAGCCCTTCGATCTTGGCGGGAACCTTATCGCTCGTGATCCCGTGCGCGCCGAGCACCGCGACGACGTCGA
>DATFSB010000418.1:0-7822 GCA_035262825.1 Gemmatimonadales bacterium
GTCAACCGCTCGATCCAGTCCGACATGTAAAACCGCAGGTGTTCCAGCCGGAAATGGCGCGGACCGATGCGCCGGTCCGGATCCACCATCCGCTCCCGCACCCACGCGTCGGCCGCACGCGGGTGCGCGCCGGTGAACGGCTTCAGGAGCGGCAGCCACTCGAGGTAGCCCCGCTCCTGCTCGCGCGCCGAGCGCTCGCGGCTCCACGGATAGATCGTCTTCGAGACCTCGAGCTTTTCGCGGATCGCGCGCGCCGGTCGCGCCCAGCCGTAGTGGAACATGCGCGCCCCCGTGCGCCGCGCACGAATCTTCCGGTACTCGGGGCCGACGCGAAACCCCTGCGCCCCCTGATAGGGCCGGATGTCGCGACCCAGCCGGATGCAGCGCACCTCGCGCCGATACCAACGGCGGTTGGTGGCGATCCGGTCGAAGCCGCCGTAAAAGTGGAGGTAGTCGACGAGCAGCCCTTCCACCCGCTCGTCCGTGTCCCACTCCACCGTCTTCTCGCGCAAGAGTCGCGCCCCGCTCTCCTCCAGCACCTCGTCCGCCTGGATATAGATCCCCCACGTCCCCCGGCACGCGTGCATCGCTTTCAGAGTCTCCTGCGACAGCATCTCGTTCTTCTTCGTGAAGTCCCAGACGCTGTCGAGGATGCGCACGCGGGGGTCGTCGACCGAAGCGACGAGCTCGCGGGTCGCGTCGTCGGATGCGCCGACGTTCACCACGACTTCGTCGCACACCTCGAGCACCGATCGAATCGCGGGGACGATCGGGAAGTCGAGCTTGACGGCGTTACGAACGAGGGTGAAACCCGAGAGCATCAGGCGGTCGGCCCGAACTGCAGGTCGTACAGCCGCCGGTACAGCCCGCCGCGGGCGATCAGCGCGTCGTGCGCCCCACGCTCCACGATGCGGCCCTCGGCGAGCACGACGATGTGGTCGGCGTGCTGCACCGTGGTGAGGCGGTGCGCGATGACGAGCACCGTGCGGTGCTGCATCAGACGGTCGATCGCTTCCTGCACCAGCCGCTCCGACTCGGTATCGAGCGCGCTCGTCGCCTCGTCGAGGATCAGGATCGGCGGATCGCGCAGCAGGGCGCGGGCGATCGCGATGCGCTGGCGCTGTCCGCCGCTCAGCCTCGTGCCGCGCTCGCCCAGAACCGTCCGGTAGCCTTCGGGCAGCCGCTCGATGAAGTCGGCGGCGTTGGCCGCGCGCGCCGCCGCCTGCACGTCGGCGAGCGTCGCCCCGGGGCGGCCGTAGGCGATGTTGGCGAGCACCGTGTCGTTGAGGAGGATGGTGTCCTGCGACACGATCCCCATCAGGCCGCGCAGCGAGCCGCGGGTGAAGCGGGTGATCGGCACGTCGTCGAACGTGATCGTGCCGCTCGTGGGCTCGTAGAAGCGCGGCAACAGATCGACGAGCGTCGTCTTCCCCGCTCCCGAGGGCCCGACGATCGCCACGACTTCGCCCTTCTGCACTTCGAGGTCGACGTCGCGCAGGACTGCGGCGTCGTGCCCGTACGCGAACGACACGCCGCGATAGGCGATCGACTGCGTGAAGCGCGCCGGGCCCTCACCCGGCCGATCGACCTCTTCCGCCGTCAGGTCGAGCACCTCGTAGACGCGCTCGGCCGCGGCGGTGGCTCCCGACATGATTGCGGGGTAGTTGGCGATACTCTTAATGGGTGAATTGAGCCTGAGCGCGACGATCAGAAAGGTGATCAGCTCCTCGGGGCCAAGGCCCCGCGTGCCCTGCAGCGCCAGCAGCGTTCCGTACCAGAGAATCGCCACGATCATCATCCCGCCGAATACTTCACTCACGGGACTCGTGAGACTCGAAAAGCGCTGCGCCCGGAGCACGCGTTTGCGATAGCGGTTGGCCAGCGCCAGAAACCGCGAGCGCTCGAACGCCTCGGCGACGTACGCCCGCACCAGCTTCACCGAGCCGACCATCTCCCCGACGTGCGCGGTGATCTCCCCGCGCTCGGCGGCGACCTCGCGCGAGCGGCGCCGCAGCCGGCGCACCAGCGGCCGGATCACGAACAGCAGCACCGGAGCGAACAGCAACGCCACGAGCGTGAGGCGCGGCGACAACCCGAGCATGATCGTGAGGTAGACGAGGATCATCAGAATGTTCTGCAGCAGCGACGCGAGCGCGGCGCTCACCGCGAGCTTCACCTGGTCGGTGTCGGTGATCAACCGCGCTACCGTCTGTCCCGCCCGCGTGCGCTGGAAGTAGCCGAGCGGCAGGGTCTGGAGGTGCGCGAACAGGCGCAGTCGCAGATCGCGGACGACGCCTTCCTGAATCACGACCGACCAGTAGGCCGACAGATACTCGCACGCGTTTTTCAGCACCAGCGCCGCGAGCAGTACGACGACGACGTTGCGCAGCGCCACTTCGGGCGCGCCCGCCGCGAGGAACGGACCGGCGATCTTCCCGAGCAGGACCTGGACCGCCGAACCGCCTTCGGTGGCGATCGCCGGCTGGTGGAACAGCGTGCGCAGGAACGGGATCAGCAACACGAAGGTGAAGCCGTCGAGCAGCGATGCGACGAGCGTCGCGCCGATCGTGGCGGCGAACAGCGTGGTGTACGGCCGCAGCAGCCGGAGGAGCGCTCTCCCCACGGCGCGGTCCGCCATTTAGCGGGGGCCCTGCTTTGCGCGGCGCGGCGTGAGCAGCGCCACCGGCAGGATCACTTCCTCGGGACTCACGCCCCCGTGCAGGAAGGACCCGCGGTAGCGGGCCTGGTACTCGCGCAGCTTTGTGGGATAGACGAAGAAGCGGTCGCTCGCGGCGAGCAGCAGCCGCACGCCGAGACCGTGGGGCGGCAATCCCCACGCCTTGAGATCATCGATCGCGATCGCCGCTTCAGGGTCCTCGGCGCGCAGATCCTCACCGAACTTGTAGCGCAGGTTCGCCGTGGCGTCGCGTTTGGCGAACACGGTGGCCGGCGTCTCGCAGTGGATCGACCCGTGGTCGGTGGTGAGCAGCACGGTGACGCCGCGCCGCTCCGCCTCGGAGAGCGCGGCCCGCAGCGGCGAGCGCTCGAACCAGGTGCGCGTCAGGCCGCGCAGCGCGGCGGCGTCGCGCGCCACCTCGTACAGAATCGCGCTCTCGGAGCGCCCGTGCGTCAGCAGGTCGATGAAGTTGAACACCAGCGCCGTCACACCGTCCTGGGCGAGGTGCGCCGGCAGGCGGCGCAGCAGCTCACCGCCGTCCGCCGCGGAGAACAGCTTTTCGTAGCGCACCGGCACGGCGTGCCCGACGAGATCCTCGAGCTGTTCCGCCAGGAGCTGCGGCTCGTAGGCGTTGAGACTCTCCTCGTCGGACGGCTGGCCCCACCACTCGGGATGTCGTGCCGCGATCTCCATCGGAAACATCCCCGAGAAGATGGCGTTGCGGGAAAACGGCGTCGCCGTGGGCAGGATGCTGTAATAGTACGATTCCTCGATGTCGAACAGCGGCGTGACCAGATCGCGGATGACTTCCCACTGATCGAGCCGCAGGCAGTCGACGACGACCAGCAGCACTTTGTTGGAGGACTGCAGCACCGGCACCAGAAACTCCGCGCCCACATCGACCGAGAGCGGCGGCCGGTCGCCCTCGGGATGCGCCAGCCAGGTCGTGTAGTTCCTGCGAATGAATTCGGTGAAATCCTTGCGCAGCCCGGCCTGCATCGTCGTGGCCGCCTCGGTGAGCCCGGGCTCGTTTCCCGAGGAGAGCCGCACCTCCCAGCGCGTCAGCTCCACCACCAGCTCGATCCATTCGCGCCACGCGAGCGACGACGCGCGCCGTGCCTCGAGCTCGCGGAAGCGCGTCACGAAATCGCGCGCCAGGTGCTGCTGGCGGATGCGGTCGCCTTCGACGAGGCGCGTGACCACGGAGAGGATCTGGCGCGGGTGGACCGGCTTGACGAGGTAATCGTCGACCTCGACGCCGATGGCTTCGCGCAGCACTCCGGAGTCCTCGCTCTGCGTCACCATCACGACCGGCATGGCGGGATCGATGGCGCGGATCTCGGAAAGCAGCTCGAGCCCGCGACGACCCGGCATCTGCTCGTCGAGCAACACGACCGAGTATGGCTGGCGCCTGAGCAGGGCGAGCGCGTCATCGCCGTGCGCCGCCTGCTCCACCGCAAACCCCTGGTCCTCCAGGAAGCGGCGGTGCGCGGCGAGGCCGTCGACTTCGTCGTCCACCCACAGAATGGTCTTGGGACGCGGCATGCGCGTAAGCTACCGATATCATACCTTTTTTGCGTGGCGTGTCTCCTGCTCGTCCGCTTCAGCTCCATCGGTGACGTCCTGCTGACCACCCCCCTCGTGCGAGTGCTGCGGGCCCGACACCCGGACGCCCGGATCGTGTTCGTCACCAAGCGGGCCATGGCGCCGCTCGTCGCCGACAATCCCCATCTGTCGGATGTCGTGGCGCTCGAGCCCGGTGAGTCGATCCGGGCGCTGGCGCGGCGGCTCGCCGACTTCGCGCCGACGCGCGGGCTCGACTTGCACGGGTCGCTGCGCAGCACCGCCCTGCGGGTGCTGGTGCGCTGCCCGTGGCGCGGGTACTCCAAACGCAAATTCGCCCGCGCGCTGCTGGTTACGACGAAGATCGATCTCTACGGCAGCGACGTCCCCGTGCCGGAGCGGTATTTCGAAGCGGCCCGGGGGTTGGATGTCCGGCCCGACGGATCCGGCCCCGAATTCTTCATCGGTCAGGCGGCGACCGGCTGGGCGAAACAGTGGCTTGGCGAGCAACGGCTCGAGGAACGGCGCTTCGCCGTGCTGGCGCCGGGAGCCGCCCATTTCACGAAACGCTGGCCGCTCGATCGCTGGCAGGCGACGGCGGCGCGGCTGCGCAACAATGGCTTCCCGCTCGTGACGGTCGGCGGTGCGGAGGATCGTGCGCTCGGTGAAGCCCTGGCGCCGCTCGCCGTGAACGTGGCGGGAACGCTGTCGCTGCAGCAAACCGGCGCGCTGCTCGCGCGCGCGCGGCTGGTCGTGTCGGGCGACACCGGCGTGATGCACATGGCGACGGGCGTGGGGACACCCGTCGTCGCGTTGTTCGGTCCCACCGTCCGCCAGTTTGGATTCTTCCCCTATCAGGGACGGTCCGAGGTGCTCGAGCGAGCGCTCGACTGCCGCCCCTGCTCGGTGATGGGCGGAGCGCGCTGTCCCATGGGGCATCATCGCTGCCTCCTAGAGATTCGCCCTGACGACGTGGTGGGTGCCGCCGCCCGATTTGGACTCGTCGCATGAGCGGCGTCGGCTCGGTAACGGCGAGTGAAGCGCGCCTCGTGGCGCTCGCGGCGGAAGCGGAGCGAGGGCCTCGTCGCGATGGACTCTACGCCCTGTGGCTGACGCTGCGCGCGGCGGAAGCGCTGCTCCCGCCGCATCCGGTGAGCATCAAGAATCATCGCCGCCGGCTCGTGGCGTTGGAGCACCGCCTCGGCGGCCTGGCCCTCCCCGCCCCGCTGAAACGGGCGCTCGCGGCGGCGCGGGCGCAGCTCGAGCCGGGGACGGCCGCCGCCGCGGCGCTGGTGCTCTCCCAGCTGGTCGCGCCCTGCCGCGAAGTGCTCGGGGCGGTGGCCGCCGAGGCGGTGGCCGCCGCGGCGCGGGACGCCCGCTTACATTAGTCAGTCACGATGAGCACCCGCCGCCTCCCCCGCCGACCCTCGCTCGAGACGCTGGTGCAGCGCGTCGACGCGCACCCGCCCGGGGCGACACCGCGCGACACCGTTCCCACCGGCTTCCCGTCGGTCGACCGGCTGTTGGGCGGCGGCCTCAGGCGCCGCGACCTCGTCGTCCTCGGCGGCGACGTCGGCGCGGGCAAATCGGCGCTCGCGCTCGGTCTCGCCTTGCGCGTGGCGCAGCAGCCGCTCGGCGTGGCGTTCCTCTCGGGTGAGATGGACGAGGAGCGCTTGATGGAGCGCGCGCTCGCGATCGAAGGGCGCGTGGCCGTCGACGAGCTGCGCTCCGCCGGCCTGAGCGAGCAGATGCGCGCCGGGATCGGCGCGGCGGCGGTGCGGCTGCGGGGGCTGCCGCTCTCACTGCTACCGCTGACCGCCCCCGACCTCAAGGGCGCGCTGAGCCTGCTCGATCGCCTCGGACCGCTGGCGCTGGTCGTGGTCGATTACTTGCAGCTCGTGCCGCCGCCGGCCGATGCCGCGTCGGGGGTGCAAGACGAAGAGATGGCGACGGTGCTGCGCCGCCTCAAATCGTTCGCGCTCGAGCGCAACGTTACGGTGCTCGTCGTCGCCCAGCTGCCGCGCTTCGCCCCCGGCCGCTCCAACCTCCGACCCCAGCTCGACGACTTCGGGCACCTCGGCGCGGTGAAGCAGCACGCCGACGTCGTGCTGGGGCTGTTCCGCGAGGAGATGTATCACCCCGGCTACGGGGTCGACGGCGCCACCGAGCTGATCGTCGCCAAGAATCGCAACGGCCCCACCGGCTTCGTTGATCTCTACTTCTATCGGCGCTGGATGCGGTTCGAAGACATGGTGGACCCCGACCGGTGAGCGCGCTCCGCCGCGGGGGCATCCCTCTGCTCCTCGGTTTCGCCGCAGCGTGCAGCGACTCGTCGACGTCGCCCTCGGTGGGGTCGGCCGTCCGGCTGGTGCCGTTCGACTCGGGCTACGACTTCTCGGTGTTCGTCGCCGCGCCCCCCGGGGACACCGCGCGCCTGTTCGTCGTCGAGCGGGGCGGACGCATCCTTCTGCGTAAACACGGCGTGCGCCAGGATTCCGCCTACTTGAACCTCACGTCGCTCACGGGACTGGGGCACGAGTATGGCGTGTACAGCATCGCGTTCCACCCGCAGTACGCGGCCAACGGTCGTGCGTTCGTCTATTACGTGGACAACAACGGCGACACCCGCGTCGTGGAGTACCACGCCGATGCCTCGTTCGACCACGCCGACCCCGCACCGGTGCGCGTCATCCTGGCGCAGGCACAGGACTCGATCGCCGTGCTGTACGGCGGGCAGGTCGGCTTCGGGCCTGACGGGAAGTTCTATATCGCCCTGGGCGACGGAAACGTCGGCGGCGACCCGCTGAGTCACGCCCAGGACAGCACTTCGCTGCTCGGCAAGATCCTGCGCGTCGACGTCGACGCGGGAACGCCGTACGCGATCCCGGGCGACAATCCCTACGTCAACCGCGCCGGCTGGCGCAAAGAGATCTGGCAGCTCGGGGTCCGCAATCCGTGGCGCTGGAGCTTCGATCGCAAGACGGGCGATTTCTGGTTCGGCGACGTCGGCGAGGCGGAATGGGAAGAGATCGACTTCCTCCCGGGGCCCAGCAGCGGCGGCAACAACTTCGGGTGGCCGCTCCAGGAGGGCACGCACTGCTACCAGCCATTCCTCAACTGCCCGACCGCGGGGCTGGTTCAGCCGGTGTGGGAGTACACCCATTCACCCGCGTGCGCGGTGATGGGCGGCTACGTCTATCGCGGCAAAGCGTTCCCTGAGCTCGACGGGACGTATTTCTACGGGGATTATTGCGGCGGGTGGGTGCGCTCGTTGAAGTTCGTCGGTGGTGCGCTCACGGAGCCCTACCCCGCGCTCGCAACACCGCTCATCAATGACAACCCGGTGTCGTTCGGCGAGGACGCGAGTGGAGAGTTGTACGCCGTCATGGCGTCGGGGAAGCTCTACCGCATCGAAGCAGCGCGGTAGCCCCGCTCAGCGACCGGGCGATTTCCTTGCCCCTGAGTCGGTGATCGTCATCGAATCACCCGCCACGACGGCGCCGATGACGGTGTAGGTCGAGCCGGGCCCCCCCACGTTGGGCCGCAGCGTGATCCACAACGGCCGGCTCCCCTGCTGCGCGG
>DATFSB010000419.1:0-4149 GCA_035262825.1 Gemmatimonadales bacterium
GAGAAGACGCAATCGGCGCCGGGGACCGGATGCTCGCGTGCCAGCTCGTGTCCCAACGCGCGGCGCACGCGATCCACCGAGCGGCCGAAGATGGTGCTGTCGGGGCGCGAGAAGTACACCAGCTCGAAGATGCAGCGCCGGTGGGGGCGCGCCGGGAGCGCGGGCAGGCGATCGACCTCACCGTCGTGGATCCGCAGGAATTCGCCGGGCTCGAGCTCGCGCACCGCCGTCGCGCCGATCAAGTCGAACGCGCAGGTCTCCGAAGCCACCACGTGGCCCGATCCCAGGCGGCCCAGCCAGAGGGGCCGGAACCCGCGGGCATCGACGATGGCGTAGAGCGTGCGCCCGATCGTCACGACGAGGGAATAGGCACCCTCGACCCGTTCCAGCGCGTCGAGCAGCTGGTCTTCGGGCTCGCGCGCCTCAGAGCGCGCGATGAGGTGCACCAGGACTTCGCTGTCGGAGGACGTCTGGAAGATCGAGCCTTTGTCGACGAGATCGGCGCGCAGCTGTGCGGCGTTGGTGAGGTTGCCGTTGTGGCCGAGGGCCAGGGGACCCTCGCGATAGCGCGCCAGAATCGGCTGAGCATTGGCGAGGACCGAGCTGCCCGCGGTCGAGTAGCGAGTGTGCCCGATCGCGGTATCACCGGGGAGCCCCGTCAGTACCGACTCGGTGAAGACGTCGGAGACGAGCCCCATGCCGCGGTGGGAGCGCGCCACCCCTTCGCCATCGACGGCCACCACGCCCGAGGACTCCTGTCCGCGGTGCTGCAGGCTGTAGAGGCCGAGGTAGGCCTTACGAGCCGCGTCGGGAACGCCGGACACCCCGATGATACCGCACATGGATCGGTCTAGTCACCCATTCGTTTGGGAACGCACGAGAAATATACCTCGCGCAGCGCGGCGACGGTCTGCGAGATCGAGCCGTCACGCAGGCGCACCGAGAACGTCCCATTCGGCGTCTTCACGATTCCGGCGTCGTACACGGAGACGCCGACCCGCCGCGCCAGCTCCTCCACGGCAGCGGCCTGCCCGGGTGCGCAGGTCACCACGGCGCGTCCGTGGGACTCGCTGAAGAGCAGGTCCGGCGCGTCGAGACGAGATGCGTATCCGCGGAGATCGAGATCGACTCCGAACCCCGCCTCCTGGTAGGGCCCGCCCATCGCGATTTCGGCGAGCGCGACGCCAAGCCCTCCGTCCGAGCAGTCGTGCGCGGAGCGGAACAGGCGCTCACGGGCGCCCTCGACCAGGAGCTCGATGAGTCGCCGTTCGGCGGCGAGATCGACGGCGGGGGGCTCTCCACCGGAGCACGCCAGCACAGCTTCCCAGTACGCCGAGCCGCCGAGCTCCTGCTTCGTCTCTCCCAGAATGAAGATGCGGTCGCCGGGGACCGATGCGTGACTCGGCACCGCGCGATCGATGTGATCGAGCAGACCGACCATTCCCACGACGGGCGTCGGATCGACCGCTCCCGTTGGGCTTTCATTGTAGAAGGAAACGTTGCCCCCGGTCACCGGGGTGTCGAAAGCACGACAGGCGTCGGCGATGCCGCGGCACGCTTCGCGAAACTGGAAGTAGACGGCGGGACGCTCCGGGCTGCCGAAGTTGAGGCAATCGGTGATGCCGAGTGGCCGGGCCCCCGTGCACGCGATGTTGCGCGCCGCTTCGGCGACGGCCGCTTTGCCCCCCTCGTAGGGGCGCAGCCTCACGTAGCGGGCATTACACACCGTCGTGACGGCGATCCCGAAATCCGCGTGGCGGACGCGCACGACGCCGGCGTCCCCTCCGGGAGGGATCACCGTGTCCGCCTGGACGGTCGAGTCGTATTGCTCGAACACCCAGCGTTTCGATGCGAGGGGAGGGTGGTCGAGCAGTCGCAGCAGAGCCGCTTCCGGTTCCGGAATCCGGATCGCGGGCTGTGGGGACTGCGTGCGGAGCACGACCGTGCCTTGGTCCTCGCTCGCTTCGGGTTCGTAGATTGGGCAATCCTCCACCAGCTGGCGTCCGGGGATTTCGACCACGACCTGGTCGCCCCAGGTGCAGCGGTACATCCCGTCATCGGTGACGCGGCCGATCGGTGTCGCGGACAGCTCCCACTTCGCCGCGATCGCCTGCACCTGCGGGACGCGATCGTGCCTGGCCACGACGAGCATGCGCTCCTGTGATTCCGAAAGCAGGATCTCATAGGGAGTCATGCCGGTCTCGCGCGTCGGAACGCGCGACAGGTCGATTTCCACGCCCACGCCGCCACGGGCGGCCATTTCCGCCGACGATGACGTGAGGCCTGCGGCGCCCATGTCCTGGATCGCGACGATGTGACCCGAGGCGATCAGCTCGAGGCTCGCCTCGAGCAGCAGCTTTTCCGTGAACGGGTCCCCGACCTGGACCTGGGGCCGGCGCTTCTCGCTCTCGTGGGACAACTCCTCGGAGGCGAACGAGGCGCCGTGGATGCCGTCGCGTCCCGTGCTCGACCCGACGGCGAGCAGCACGTTCCCCACGCCGTGCGCCGCAGCAGTGATCAGGTCCGATTCGCGCAGGATGCCGACGCACATGGCGTTGACGAGGGGATTGCCCGAGTACCCGGGCAGAAAGTCCACTTCGCCGCCGAGCGTCGGAACGCCGACGCAGTTGCCGTAGTCGCCGATACCGCGCACCACGCCGGCGAAGAGATAGCGATTGCGGGCGTCGTCGAGGTTGCCGAACCGGAGGCTGTTGAGCAGCGCGACGGGACGCGCCCCCATCGTGAACACATCTCTCAGGATGCCGCCCGCGCCGGTGGCCGCGCCCTGATACGGCTCGACGGCCGAGGGGTGGTTGTGCGATTCGATCTTGAAAGCGACCGCCCAGCCGTCCAGCAGCCGCAGCACGCCGGCGTTCTCCCCGGGTCCCTGCACGACCCGCGGGCCGGCAGTGGGGAACGTTTTCAGGACGGTTTTGGAGTGCTTATAGGAGCAGTGCTCGCTCCACAGCGCGGAGAAGATGCCGAGCTCGGCGAAGGTCGGCGTTCGGCCCAGCAGCGTCTCGATGCGCGCGTACTCGTCGCCCGTGAGGTTGTGCTCGCGGACCAGCTCCCGCGTGATCGGCGGATCGCCGGGCAAGCTCGCCGGCGGCCGCTTCACGAGCCCTGGGCCCGAACGCCGGACACCCCTTTCATCACCGCCCGCATCACGCGTGCGACGACATTGGGGTGCGGGTGTTTGAGCACCGCCTCCGCTTCCCCCGCGTCGAACCAGATGCCGTGGCAGTGCGTGCATTGGTCGATCTGCACGCCCTCCCAGTCGCCGGTAATCAGGTCGAACCCGCACTTGGGGCATTTCATGAAATGCGATTTGCGCTCGACGGCGGCGGCTTCCTGCTGCAGCGCGGCGCGCTGCTGGCGCAACAGCTCCGCGTCGCGCCGCGCGAAGTACTCGTCTTCGTTCCGGCTGATGTCGCTCACGGCGTCGTCACCAGGTTGCGGCCAGGGGGGAGCGCTCGCGGCGAGGATGACTGGCCGCTGTAGCCGTGCCCCCTCCAGCGCAACACCGCGTCCACCACCTGGTTGTTCTGGAGGATCACCAGGTCCTCGGTACCGCAGGTGTGTTCGCAGCCGTTGGGATACAGGAGATAGGTGTACGCACCGGCGCTGCGGCGCGCCGCGGGCGGCCCCCACAGCGCTTCGACATCCGCCGCACTCATCCCGGGAGCGATCGTCCCGGTGTCGGCGGAGTTGTACGGTTCGTCCACCAGCACGGGACGCGATGGCGGGGGCTCCGTCACCTGGCGCGTCGGCGGCGGCGTGGGTTTCGGCGCGGCAGCCGGTTGCGGTGCGGGAGTGGTGGTGATGGTAGACGACGCCGCGGCCCTGGTGCCCGTCGGCGGCGCCGCTTTCGCCGTGCCGCCCGCCGGCGTTTTGGTCGCGCCGGCCGCGGGGACACCGGTGGTGGGACGCTTAGTGGTGTCCCGCGCCGCGGTCGCCGGCGGCTTATTGCGATTCTTTATTTTGTCGACCAGCAGTTTCCACTTGTCACAGCCCAGCGTGGTGCCCGCCAGCAGCGCGCACACCACCAGTATGCTGCGTCGCATGACCAGCCTCCAGGGAAAGGAAGACACGAGCACCGTCCGACCCGCCAAGGGCTGCCGAGTTGCGGCGCTCGGGATGCGGCATCAG
>DATFSB010000420.1:0-10544 GCA_035262825.1 Gemmatimonadales bacterium
TTGGGCCAGCGCGTCGTTCGATGTCGGGACCAACCCGAGTGCCCCCGTCGCTTTTCTCACCAAAATGCTGGCTGGGCAGTTCTACAACGGGACGATCTACGGCTGGACGTCGTCGACCACGGTGCGGGGAGCGGCGCTCACCGCGTCGCTGCAATTCGATTACAACAACGTCCACTTGGACCAGGGACACTTCGTCCGGTCGCTCCTGGGGCTGCGGGTCGGCTACTTCTTCACGCCGCGGATGTTCGTCCAGTCGCTGGTGCAGTACAACAACCAGGCGTCCGTCTTCTCGGCGAATATCCGGTTCGGCTGGCTCAATACGGCGGGAACCGGATTGTTCGTCGTACTCAACACCGGCGACAATGCGACCGGCCTCTTCGCCTGGCAGCGACCGATCGCGCGGACGTTCCAGGTCAAGTTCACCCGGCAGTTCGGCAGCGGGGGATAGGCCCGCAATGATCGTGGGGATGGACCGTCTGGCGGCGGCGCCTTCGGTGCGCGTTCGATGACGGTGGAGCGCCTCAGGGCAAGCCTCGCCGATCGCTATCGCCTCGAGCGCGAGCTTGGCGCGGGCGGGATGGCCACCGTCTATCTCGCCGCCGACCTGAAGCACGACCGCCGGGTCGCCATCAAGGTCCTGAAGCCAGAGCTCGCCGCCGTGCTCGGCGCCGACCGGTTCGTCCAGGAGATCAAGACAACCGCTGCGCTGCAGCATCCGCACATTCTCCCTCTGTTTGATTCGGGCTCGGCAGACGGTTTCCTCTTTTACGTCATGCCCTACATCCAGGGGGAAACGCTGCGCGCCAAGTTGGACCGCGAGCACCAGCTCGGCGTCGAGGAGGCGGTGAAGCTCACCACCGAGGTGGCCGATGCGCTCGATTACGCGCACAGGCATGGGGTGATCCACCGCGACATCAAGCCCGAGAACATCCTGCTGCACGATGGCCGGCCGATGGTGGCGGACTTCGGGATCGCGCTGGCGGTGAGCGCCGCCGCGGGTGGCCGGATGACGGAGACGGGGCTCTCGCTGGGTACACCGCACTACATGAGTCCCGAGCAGGCGACCGCGGAGAAGGACATCACCGCGCGCTCGGACGTCTATTCGCTGGCGAGCGTCCTGTACGAGATGCTGACCGGGCAGCCGCCGCACCTGGGTGGGTCGGCGCAGCAGATCATCATGAAGATCGTGACCGAACACGCCGCCCCAGTGACGCAGATGCGGAAATCGGTGCCGCCGCACGTGGCGGCAGCAGTCGACAAGGCTCTCGAGAAGCTCCCCGCGGACCGGTTCGAGACGGCCAAGGCATTTGGCGACGCGCTCACCGACACGGGATTCCGACACGGCGGCAGTCGCCGAGAGGCGGGCGTGACCGCAGCCCAACGCCGCACCCGCGACCCCGTGTTCCTCTCGGTGTGCGCTGCCACGCTGTTGGCGATCGCGGGCCTCCTCTGGGTGCTGCTGCACCGGGCGGCGGGGCCCGCGGGCCCCGCGACGTACGACGTCGCCCTTCCCGACAGCGCGCCACTGGCGATCACGCAACAGCAGCCCTTCACCGTTGCACCCGACGGGGACTTCGTCGTATACCACGCACAGGAGAGCGGCGGGTCGGCCCTGTGGTACCGCTCGCTCCGCGACGCGACCACGCGGCGCATCGAGGGCACCGACCAGGGGCAACGGCCGGCGATCTCCCCCGACGGCTCCCGCGTGGCGTTCCTGCGATTCCGAAACCCGCCGAAATGGACCCTCGAGATCGTCCCGGTGGCCGGCGGCGCCGGCTCCACACTGGAAGACGGCTCCGGGGAGGCCAACCTCCAGTGGCTCGATGACGGGCGCATCCAGGTGGTCGAGGGCGACGGCGCCCACGCCCGTTGGTTCGATCCGGGCGGCGGACCGGTCACGGATCAGCAGATCGGCTACTGCCTCCTCCCCTCACCGCTCCCGCAGCGGAACTACCTCCTGTGCGGTGGAGGGGGACAAACCTGGGCCTCCGGCGACAGCGCGGGGACTGTCACCCGATTTTGGACTGGGTCGTCCGATTCGACGCAGGTCTTCGGGTCGAACTTTCAGGTCGTGAACGGGCGATACCTCGTATACCTCTCCATGGGAGGGGATCTCCTCGCCGCTCCCGTCGACCTCACCAGGAGGCGCGTCGGCCGGTCCGTGCGGCTGGTGACGGGTCTCGACCGGAGCGCGTATTTCGGCGCTGGGAGCTACGGCCTGTCGAGCGCCGGGACGCTGGTCTACGCCCTGGGCTCGAACCGAGCTGTGGGCAACCTGGTGAGGACCGACGGCCGGTCCGCCGACACGCTCGCCGTCGGACGCGATGCAATCCACCTCTTCGCCGTGAGTCCCGATGGACGGCGGCTCGCCGCCGTGGTGGATGGGCTCCAGGAGCAAGAGCTCAGGATCTACGACCTGCGGTCTGGGGAGCACCAGGTGTGGGTGCGACGTCCCCTCATCCACCAGCCCGTCTGGAGCCCTCAGGGAAACCGGCTGCTGTTCAGCGGACTGGACTCGGTCTTCGTAGGCGACCCCGATCGATCGGAGCGGCCGGAACTGGTGGCCCCGGCGCCGATGGAGTTCGAGGCCTATACGTGGATGACAGGGGATCGGGTCATCGGCGGCTTCTGGCGCACGTACGTGGCCATGTCGCTGGATCTGACGAAGCACCCTGCCGCGTGGGATACCCTCGCCACCGACGCGGCCTTTCCGGTGAGCTCGCCGGACGGCCGGTGGCTCGTCTACAACGACAGGGACCTCAGCGCCGTCTGGCTCGCGCCGTTCCCGGCTGTGGGACGGCGCTATCAGGTGGCCTCGGGTGCGGTGGCGGAGCTGCACTGGCTGAACGACCGAGAGTTCACATTTCTGTCCTGGGTAGACAACTATGAACCCACCGTGATTCGCGCGAGCGTCGACAATTCGAGTGGCCCCCCTGTGGTCACCCGGCGCAGCTGGGTGCGTCTACCCGGCTTCATCGACACCGCCGGCCAGTCGTACCAGCTCACGCCGGACGGGCGGGTGCTCTACGTGCGTGGGGCGAGAAACGAGCCGATGCGCTACCTCCGGGTGATTCCGAACTGGGTGACACGGATGGAGCGCGCCGTGGACGAGGCGAACCGATGACAAGCGAGGGGGCTGCGCGCGAGGCGAATCGTTGACGAGCGTCGTCGTCGTGGGCGCCGGTATCAACGGGCTCGTCGCCGCGCACTATCTCCGCAAGGACGGCTGGGACGTCACGCTGCTCGAGCGCGCCGACCGCGTCGGCGGAGCCTGTATTTCTGACGTGGCGACGGTGCAGGGGCGGTCCCAGCGCTATGCCGTCGGCGCGTCGGTCCTCGGCCTCATGCCCGATTTTATCTGGCACGACACCGGCCTCGCCCAGCGCCTCGAGACGTTCGTCCCCGATCACGCCAAGCGCGTCTACTTCCCCGGTCCCGACGCCAGCGTCTGGATCCACCGGGACCCCGATCAACTCGAGCGCGAATTCCGGGAGCGCTGGGGGGAGAAGGGCGACGTCTCCGGATTCCGGCACGACGAAGCGAAGGTGGTGGCATTTCTACAGGAGGGGTACCGCGCCGCCGTCGCGCCGACGCTCACCGCCGCGCGCGAGCAGCTCGGCAAAAAGCTCGTCAAGCTGTGGATCAGCGGCAGCGCGTGGGATCTGCTCGATCACTATTTCACTTCCGACCGCACCAAGATCTACATGGCGATGACGGTGACCGAAAGCGGTCCCGTCTCGCTCAAGGATCCGTATTCAGCGTTCACGCTGCCGCTCATGGATTCCGGCTCGGTGTTCGGCGGCTACTACGGATTCGTGAAGGACGGCATTTGGCGCGTGACCGAAGAGCTCGGCCGGATCAATCAGGAGCTGGGCGTCGACATCCGGCTGGGCGCGCGCGTCGAGCAAGTGGACGCACAGATCGGGAAGCTGCGCTACTCCCAGGGGGGCACCGCAGCGCAACTTGCTTTCGACCATCTGGTGCTCGCCACCGACCCGCTCACGGCGGCCCGGGTCCTCGGCGACAGCACGTTCACTTCACAGGTGGAATCGAAGCGATTTCTGGGCTCGAGCGGCAAGCTCACATTGCTGTTTCAGCGCCCGGTCGCGTGGAAGGAGGGGACAGGCGGTCCGCAGAGCGAAGCGGCGTTCCGGTTCATTTTCGCCGTCGATTCGCTCAAGGCGTTCGAGCGGGCGACGTTGCGCCCCGCGTCCGATGGGGTCGACTACGAGCCGGGCTATATCCAGATCTATCCCGAGGGAGCGGCGATGCGGCAGCTCGGTCTCGTCGAGCCGTTCGACCGCCTCACGCTCTTCTTCAAGAATCTGGCGCTGAACCGGGAAGGAGCGGTGCTCCCCGAGGTCGTCGAGGCGGTGAAGTCGCAGCTGTTCCCCTATCTTGAGAACCCCGGGGACTGCGTCTGGAGCCGGCTGCTCACGCCGCGCGACCTGCAGCAGCTGTTTCTGTTTCCGGGCGGCAACCTCGACCATACGATGCTGGTGGGTGGTCAGCAGTTTTCCGACCGGCAGTTCGCGGCCGATCCCGAGCGAGACTTCTATCGGTTCGGATCGTGGCCGAACGTGGCCTACTGTGGAGCAGGGGCCTACCCCTGCGGCTCGATTACCGGGACGCCGGGCTACATGTGCGCGCAGCAGCTGCTGAGGCGAGGATCGTGATGAAGCGACATCAGTTGCCGGGCGTGCTTGCCGTCCTCACCGCCCTTGCCTGCGGGAGCGACGTGACGAGCGGCGGGCGCAATCCGCAATCCGTCTCCGTGCTCACCCAGCACAACGACAACTCGCGCGCCGGATGGAACAACCACGAGACCGCACTGACCACGAGCAACGTGAACCCGCAGCAGTTCGGCAAAGTGCTCACGCTCCCCGTGAGCGATCAGGTGTTCGCCCAACCGCTGGTCGTCGGGCACGTCCACATCGCGGGCGGCGACCATAACGTGGTGTACGTCGCCACGGTCGATAATGCGCTCTATGCCTTCGATGGGGACAACGGCAAACAGTACTGGGTCCGGAACTACACGGCGTCCGGCATGCGGCCGCCGCGCAACATCGACATGACCGGAGCCTGCGGCGGTGGCTACACCGATTTCAGCAACAACATCGGCATCGTGGGAACGCCGGTGATCGATTCCGCTCGGCAGGTCCTGTACGTCGTGGTGCGCAGCACCGACGGCAACGCCTTCGTGCAGCACCTGCATGCCGTCAGCATCGTCGACGGTGGCGAGCTGTCGGGCAGTCCGGTGCAGATCAGCGCCTCGGTTTCCGGCAGCGGCACCGGCAGCGTCAACAACGTGGTCTCGTTCGATGCGCAGCGTGGGAACCAGCGCCAGGCGCTGACGCTCCTCAACGGAGTGGTGTACGTGACGTGGTCCTCGCACTGCGATTGGGGGCCGTACCACGGCTGGATCCTGGGGTACGATGCCGTCAGCCTGCAGCAACGCATTGTATACAACGCGACGCCCGACGGCGACGCCGGCGGTCTGTGGGAGAGCGGGACCGGCATGGCGGCGGATGCCGCCGGCAACCTGTACGAGGTGGTCGGCAACGGGAGTGTCGGTGATTCCCTCGATCCCACGAGCCTCACGAATCGCTCGGAAAGTGCCCTGAAGCTGACGCCGTCGGGAGCGACGCTGCAGGTGGCGAGCTGGTTCACGCCCGCCGACTATCAGTTTCTCAACAACAACGACCTGGACTACGGCTCCGCCGGGGCGCTCTTGATTCCCGGCTCGAACTACTTCTTCACCGCCGCCAAAGACGGGACCCTCTATCTACTCGACAAGGACAACATGGGCGGCTACCAGCCGGGCGCCAACCAGGTCCAGCAGGTCATTCAGTTGACCAGCGGAGAGATGCATTTCCATCCGGCGTACTTCAGAGGCAGTGCGAAGGAATTCGTCTATCTGTGGCCCGAGAACGCACCGTTGTACGCCATTCCCTTCGATCGCGGCAGTAACCGCCTGGACCAGTCGGGCGAGCTGACGATGAGCAACGGCGGACCGACCGGCCATAGCGGGGCGGTGCTGTCGGTCTCCTCCAACGGCTCCGCGGACGGCACCGGCATCGTCTGGGCGTCCTATGCCGTGAGCGGTGACGCCGAGCACGACGTCAGCCAGGGCGTGCTGCGGGCCTTCGATGCTAACGACATCACGCGGCAGCTGTGGAGCAGCCTGCAAAATGCCGCGCGCGACGGCGTTGGGAATTACGCGAAGTTCGCCTCTCCGACGGTCGCCAACGGGCGCGTCTACCTGCCGACGTTCTCGAATCAGGTCGTCGTGTACGGATTGTTGCGCTAGTCGTCCGCTCGGTCACAGTGCTGTCATCGGTCGGTAGCGAACTCGCACCGTCGGCCGGCAGCGGTTAGTTACACGACTGTTGAATGCAAGCGGCAGACCTCGTGACGCCCCCGGTCTAGTCTCTCCTGCAGACCGGGTCCACCGCCCGGCACAATGCCATGCGACACCTCCCGCACGCGGTCCCCGCCGTCCTGCCCTTGCTCTGCCTGTTAAATGGGTGCGGACATCCGCCCGTGGCAGCGGTGCGGGTGGGGCGGTTGCCCGTCGCGCCGGGGATCTCCCTGTACTACCGCGTGATCGGTGCCGGTCGCGATACGGCCATCGTGCTACATGGGGGACCGGGGCTCCATGCGCGCTACCTCGAGCCGGGGTTCGACCCGCTCGCCGCCGATCGCGTGCTGATCTACTACGATCAACGCGGTCGCGGGCGATCAGACGCGGTGATCGACTCCACCGCCCTGACGGCAGCGGCCGACGTGGAAGATCTCGATTCGCTGCGCCGGTATTTCCGGCTCTCACGCGTGACGCTGATCGGCCACCACTGGGGAGCGGTGCTGGCGGCCCTGTATGCCAAGCGCTACCCCGCGCAGGTATCGCGACTGATGCTGGTGGGTCCCAGCTACCCACATCCGAGCTACCTGTTCTGGGCCGCGACACTGCATCAAGGGGACAAGGCGGTTGACCGGTACCTGGCCGCGTTGCGGGCCAAGCAGGACTCAACTGATCCGCGCGGATTCTGCAGCCAGTTTTGGGGGTTTTATTTCTCCCCGACACCCGTCGTATCGCCCCGTCTCGTGCATGAATTTTCGGAAGACATGTGCGACGTGGCGCCGTCCGCCCTGCGAGCCAGCTGGGTGCTCAACCGCCTCGTCGTGAGCTCACTGCACGGGCTGAACCTGCGGGATACACTCGGGGCGCTCACCAGTCCAACGCTCATCGTCGCCGGGACCGCCGATACCGCGAGGGTCGAAGCGGCCCGGGCCTGGGCCCGGTGGACACCAGGTGCGCGTGAGGTCGTGCTCTCGGGTGCGGAGCCGTTCCCCTGGCTCGGCGCGCGACGGCGGTTTCTCCGCGATGCCAGGACCTTCCTCGATGGCGCGTGGCCCGACGACGCCGTGGTGGTGACCGACACCAAGCCGGACGGCCGGTCGCTCGCGCACCGCCCGGTGAGCTCCCCATGATCCGTTCCGTCCGCTGCACCCTTCCCCTGATCGCGCTGCTGATCGGTGGCGCTGCGCTCGGCGCCCAGGCGCCTACCGCGCAAGGCCGCGTCAGCGGGCAGGTCGTGGAACAGGCCACGGGCCGCCCGATGCCGGAGGTCCAGGTGGAGGTCATCGGCACAGGAATCACGGCGAAGACCGATCTCGACGGACGCTACCGTACGGTTCCATTGCCGGCCGGACGCTACAGCGTGCGCGCGATCATTATCGGGTTCCGCTCCACGCAGCACGATAGTGTCCTCGTCGAAGATGGCCGCTCGACCGATGTGAGCTTCGCGCTCCAGCCGTTGCCGATCGAGCTTGCCGGAGTGACGGTCGAGGCCCAGCGGGCGCCTCCATCGAAGGCGACCGACGCTGGGCTGCTGGCCGCCAGGCGGGCTGCGGCCGGCGTCAGCGACGGGGTGAGCGCGCAGGGCATCGCACGCTCTCCCGACGCTAACGCCGGCGAAGCGGTACGCCGGATGACGGGCGTCACGCTGTTCGACGGAAAGTTTCTCGTCGTGCGCGGGTTGGGGGAACGTTACAGCAACGCGTTGCTGAACGGCGCCGAAATGCCGAATCCGGTGGTCGAGAAGAAGATCCCGCCGCTCGACTTGTTTCCCGCCGGCTTGATCGCGTCGGTCGTGGCGGCGAAGACGGCCACGCCCGACAAGCCGGGAGATTTCGCGGGTGGCTCGGTCGATCTGGTGACCAAGGACTTTCCTGAGAGCCGCCTGCTGCAGTTCACGGCGAGCCAGTCGTACAACGATCAGGCCACGTTCCGATCGGTTCCACTGCCGCCCATGGTCGGCACCGATTTCCTGGGCATCGACAACGGCCGCCGCCAGCCGCCCTCGATCCCGTTCGGCAACCTCCCGGCATCGGCGCAGAAGCCGGTTCTCCAGGGATTCCAGGACAACGTCTGGAACCCGCCGCCGCGGCGCGCGCTGCCTGGCACGGGCTTCTCCGCGACCTACGGCGACCAGTGGCAGGGGACGTCGAACGCGCTGGGGGCGGTGCTGTCCCTCACCTACAACAACAGCGTCAGCTTCACGCCCGATCGCCTGTTCAATCTCTACTACGTCGGGCGCGAGGCCACGGCGAGTGTAGCGTGGGGCGGCCTCGCCAACGTCATTGTCCGGCTCGGCCACCTTCACAAGCTGGGCTGGAAGAACCTCTACAGCCGCTCGGCAGACCAGACGAGCGTGTCGGGCGAGGGGTCGGAAGGCACCGTACTCAACCTCTCTTATCAGATGCGCTATGTCGAGCGCTATCTCTGGCAGACACAGCTCACGGGCGAGCACCACGTGTTCGGCACGACGCTCGAGTGGAAGGGCACGCTCGGCCGGGCCCGCATCGAGGATCCGGACAACCACGCAGCCAATTACGCCACGGCCCTCGAGGTGGGCGGCGGGACGCAAGTAGGCGGCAAGCGACTGATCCGGAGGCTGGCGGACCTGACCCGCAGCGGGCAGGTCGATTGGTCGGTTCCTGTCTCGCTGCGATTCCAGGGCGACGCGCTGTTCAAGGCTGGAGGGTACTATCGCGCCAAACGACGGGATTACGATGCCCGCGATGTCATTATCAATCGCGACGGCCTGACCGCTCCCGCGAGCGGGATGGACGGCGTGATCGAGCACCTCCCGCCCGAGCAAGTGTTCGCTCCCGAGAATCTCGGCACCTACTTCTCCTACATCAGCAGCGCCAATCACAACGATCCGTTCTTTGCCGACGACAATGTCGCCGCCGCATATGCGATGGTCGATGTGCCGGTGCTGCCCATGGTTCGGCTGGTGACAGGGGTGCGGGCCGAACAGTGGAAGCTGGCGTTGCGACCGGGTGGGAACGACCCGGAAGGGAACTGGCTCAAGTTCGGCGAGGACAGCGTCATCCGGCGGCACGATCTCGATTATCTGTGGTCCGGCAATCTCACCATCGGGGTGACCGAGAACATGAAGGTGCGCCTCGCCGCGACGCGGACGCTGGCGCGTCCCGACAGCCGCGAGATTTCTCCCGGCCAATACACGCCGATCGCGGGGCTGGGGAACTGCACCGAGCAGGGCAACCCCGATCTCCAGGCGACGCGTATCACCAATGGCGACATTCGCTGGGAGCTGTATCCGCGCCAGGACGAGCTCCTGGCCGTGAGCGGGTTCTACAAGCGCTTCGACCAACCGATCATCGAGCTCAGGACCACGGGCGGATTCCAGAACGCCAACGCGGAATGCACGATCGGCAACGGGCGCAGCGCCGAGGTCCGCGGTGGCGAGCTTGAAGTGCGCCAGTTGCTCGGGCCCCTGGGCGTCGGGCTCAATCTCACCGTGGTGAGCTCGTCGATCGTTTTTCCCGAAAACACCGGACTGCTGGCGCGGCGCTTCATCGGGCAGTCGCCGTTCGTGGCGAACGCGTATCTGGCGTATGAACCGGCCGCCTCGCGGATCCAGTTCTCGCTGTTGTACAACTACTTCGGGGATCGAATCACGAAGTACTCGAACAACCAAACCGCCAACGCGCCTCCCTATCCCAACCCGAATTGGGTGGAGCGCCATCGTCACACCGTCGATGCGAAGGTCCGCGTTGCCGTCACTCCCCGCTTCCGGCTGGCGCTGTCGGGGAAGAATCTCTCTCGCGCGCCGATTTTCATCATCGAGGACTCCGGCTCCCGTCGAGTGGTGGAGCATTACAATCTCGGCCTCTCGTTCTCCACTTCGCTGACGTATGACTTTTAGCCGGCGCTGGGCCCTGGCGGCGGGGGCGGCGGCCGTGGTGGTGATCTGGTCGTGTACGGATTCATTCCAGTCCGTGGGGCCGGTCGCTGCGCCCGATTCGGTGACGGCAGTGGCGTTGGGGATCCATTCGATCGAGCTCACCTGGTCGCCGAGCGCTGACGCCTCCGGGTACATCATCGAGCGACGTGCCAAGCTGTCGGGCGCGTTCGCCACGGTGCAGACGTTCTCCTCCGGGTTCGTCAACCGCTTCGTCGACGATTCGCTGGATCCGGAGACGATCTACGGCTACCGGGTGGTGACCGTCGC
>DATFSB010000421.1:0-11554 GCA_035262825.1 Gemmatimonadales bacterium
GAGTGTGCTGACGAGTGCGTCGCGCCACTCATCCTGATCGCGTGGGGCGGCCGTTGCACGAATCGCTGTATGGAACCGTGTAAACGTCGGCTCGCGGCCGGCGTCTTCGGCTCGCATCGCGATGTAGTGCCCGGGAGGCAACTTCCACGTGTGCGGATGAATCGAGGCGGGAGAGGGTATGAAGCGAAACAGCAGATAGAGCTTCAACGCTTCCTGTGAGACGTCACCGGCGACAAGGCCGGCAGCCCGTGCTGCTCCGAGTTCGGACGCCCACCACGTCAGCCCACCGCTCACGCCCAGGAACAGTGGTTTGACGCCCAGTGGATCCCGCACGAGCACCGTGATGCCATGGCGACGGTCGATCAGCGCGAACGCGAAGATCCCGTTGAGTCGGGGAAAGAGCTCGACGCCCCATTCCTCCCAACCGTGTACCAGCACTTCGGTGTCCGCGCGCGTTGCGAACCGGTGTCCGAGGGTTTCGAGCTCGCGCCGCAGCTCGAGATGGTTGTACAGCTCGCCATTGTAGGTGACCCACACTGATCCGTTTTCGTTGGCGATCGGCTGGTCCCCGGTCGCCAAATCGACAATGCTGAGGCGGCGGTGACCGAGGGCGACGGCGGCGCTGACGGGCAGATCGGCACGCGAGCAGCGCGTCGCGCGCGGAAGCGTATCGGCAAAGAACGATTCCCCGTCCGGGCCGCGATGCCGGAGGGCCTCGGTGAGTCGAGCGACTACGGCGGGGACCCGGCTCTCCCGGGTGGCGGTGAACGCACCAGCGATTCCACACATGTTGGCACAACTTACCCAGTCCCGACAACCCGCTCCAGCGCCTAGTGCGCTGCCCCCCTTATGTTTCCGGCCCATGACCGTGTCGACGCGGCCGGAAATCGTGCACTTGGCGCACTCGTTCTTTCCCGCCGACCCGAGGGTCAAGCGGGAAGCCATCGCAGCTGCCTCGACGGGCAGGGCCGTCGCGGTCGTAGCCTTGAGAGAACCGGGTCGGCCCGATGAGGAACCGGTCGGCCCACTGAAGGTCATCCGCCTTCCGGGAACGAAGTCCCGCGGTGGACCGCTGACCTACCTCTGGGAGTACCTGTCGTTCATCTGGCGTTGCCGCCGCCTGCTCGCGACCGATCAGCGGTTCCAGGGCGTGCGCATCGTCCACGTGCATGCGCTTCCGGATTTTCTTGTGTGGGCCGCGACTCCCGCCCGCCGGCGCGGCGCTCGCATCATTCTCGACCTGCACGAGATCTTTCCGGAATTCACGGTATCCAAATTCCCCGGGGTGACCGGCCGCCTGTTCGGGGTCGTCGCGCAGCGCCTCGAGCGACAAGCGCGGCGCCGCGCCGACGTGACGATCACGGTCAACAAGCCGATCGCGGCCCTCCTCGGCTCGCGGGGGATCGGCCGCCCGGAGCGACTCGTCCTCATCCACAATTCCGCGGACCCTGCCGACTTCGGACCGATGCGGATTCCGGACGCTCATGCGCGGCCCCGACCCGGCGTTCCCCTGGAGCTCGTTTATCATGGCACGTTGACCCATCTGTACGGACTCGATGTCGCCATCCGGGGCGTCGCGCTGGCGTCGACGCGCGGAACAGCGGTGCATCTCACGATTCTCGGGGACGGACAGGAACGTGATGCGCTTGGACGCCTCGTCACCGATCTACACGCCACCAACGCCGTGACTTTCGAATCCCACGTTCCGCAAGACGCGCTGCGAGAGCGTTTGACGCTGACGGATGGAGGCATCGTCCCGACGCGACTCGACGGTATGACCCGCTACTCCCTGTCCAACAAGCTGCTCGACTACGTCCACCTCGGGATTCCGGTGCTCGCCGCCCGACTGCCCAGCTACGCCGCGTACCTGCCGGACAACGCAGCCTGGTTCTGGGATCCAGAAGATCCAGAGCATCTCGCGGCGACGATCGGCGAATTCGCGGCCGCCACCGCAGACGACCGCCGCGCCCGGCCGATCCGGGCTCAGCGGGCATTGCAGGATGTCGGGTGGGATCGAGAACGCGCGAGACTGATCGAGATCTACACGAGCCTGCTGAGCTTCCCCTAGGCGTGGGCCAGCATCGTGGCGACACGGGTGGCGGCATCCCCGTCCCCATAGGCCCCCACAGGCCAGTTCGCCGGTGCGGCGTGCGCGGCAGAGATCGCTTCGGGGAGACGGGACGCCATCTCTGGTGGAACCAGACGGTTCGCGCCGCAGTCGATCGTTTCCAGCCATTCCGTTTCACCGCGTACCGTGACACAGGGACGGCCGAGCCAATAGGCTTCCCGTTGGAGTCCCCCACTATCCGTCACGACCACGCTCGCCCGCTGCACCAGCGCGAGAGACTCCAGGTATCCGACGGGAGTGATGCGATGCACGTTGGGTCCGAGGGTCGTGCCCGATCGCTCCAGGGCAGCCGTCGTCCGTGGGTGCGCGGCAAACAGCACCGGTTGCGGCACTCGGGCGAGCGCATCGATAACCTCCCGCAACCGATCCGGCGAGTCCACCAATTCCGCGCGATGCAGCGTGCAATACACAAATTCCCGGGCCCATGCTGGCTCTAAGCCCGGGATCGCGGCAATACGGGGCACGCGCGGTAGCGAACGGCGCAGTACGTCATACGCGACGTCGCCGGTCGCGGCGACCACCGCAGCGGGGTGCTCCCGCCGAAGGACCACTTCTACGCGCCCGCAGGGTGCGCAGAGCCAATGGGCGACGGCATCGACGACCCGACGATTGATTTCTTCCGCCATGAGCGCATCGGCAGCGCGAAGCCCCGCTTCCACGTGTGCGACCCGAATACGATGCTTCACCGCCGCCAATGCGCAGGCCAGCGTCGTGTTGGTATCGCCGATCACCACCGCCAACCGGACCGGATGGGCTGCCAGCCATTGTTCACACACCGTGAGCATCGCGGCTGTTTGCTCGGCATGAGATCCGGGGCCCACCCCGAGAAATGCGTCCGGCGGCCGCACGCCGAGCTGGTCGTAGTGAACGCGGTGCATCTCGTAGTCGTAGTGCTGTCCGGAGTCGACGGCCAGTACTGGTCCGATCTGCGCCAATGCCTCCCGCAACACGCTGGCCTTGATCACCTGCGGGCGTGTGCCGAAGAACAGCGCCACCGGCGCGAGCGTCACTTGTAGAATGCGCGAATGGCGTCGGCGACGACACCGATCTGGTCGGCGGTCAGCTCTGGATACATAGGTAGCGACAACACCTCGGCCGCGGCGCGCTCGGTGACGGGAAAGGCGCCTCGTCCAAGTGCGAGGTGCCGGTACGCGGTCTGCAGGTGCAGCGGGACGGGATAATGGAGTCCGGTACCGATGCCGCGCTTTGAGAGAAAGGCCTGCAACTCGTCGCGGCGCTGCGCACGGATCACGAACAGGTGATAAACAGGCGTCGCTCCGGGCGCCTCCACCGGAAGCCGAATCTCGGCAACGTCGGCCAGCGCTTGTCGGTAGAGGAGGGCCGCACGGCGCCGACTCGCGTTCCACCCTTCCAGGTATGGGAGTTTGATGCGAAGAAAGGCGGCTTGGATCGCGTGCATCCGTCCGTTGTATCCTTCCACTTCATGGACATACTTGCTGGACTGTCCATGTTCTCGCAGCCGCCGTACCGTTTCGAGAACGACTCCGGATCGGCCGCTAACGGCGCCGCCTTCCCCGCAGGCGCCGAGATTCTTCCCCGGGTAGAAGCTGAAAGCTCCGAGCTCCCCCAGCGTTCCTGCCCGGCGCCCCTTGTCGCGTGCCCCATGCGCCTGAGCCGCGTCTTCCACAATCCACAAGCCGCGGCGCGCCGCAACCTCGAGCAGCGGATCCATGTCGGCCATCTGGCCGTAGAGATGAACGGGAACGATCCCGACGGTGCGCGGTCCCACGGCCGCCGCCACTGCGTCCGGATCGATCGTGAGCGTGGCATCGCGAACGTCCACGAAGCGGATTGCGGCGCCGGCCTGCGACAGCGCTTCGGTGGTTGCGATGAACGTATTGGGAACGGTGAGGACTTCGTCTCCCGGCTGAACGCCGAGGGCCTGATAGGCAAATCGCAACGCATCGGTGCCACTGTTGACGGCCACGGCCGCCTCGGTCCCGACGAACGCGGCGAATTCGTTCTCGAACGCGCTTACTTCCGGGCCACCGACGAACTGCGCCGAATGCAGCGCCCGGCGGAAGGCGTCGACCAGCTCACTTTCCAGCGCCGCATGAGGCTGGCGCAGGTCGAGAAAAGGGACAGGAGTGTGCTGCCCGACAACCGTCATGTGGCGGCTCCGTTTGGGCGCAGTTCAGCGATGGAAAGCGGCGCAGCCCGCACGCGACAACGACATGGCCAGCGCGTTGTCCCACCGAGTACACGTTCGCCGGCCAATGATCAGTCGGATGCCCGCAGAATTGAAGATTGCGCGTCTCGACGCGGGGCTCAAGACGCGAGTGAGCGGGAGTCTCGTTAGCGCGTCTCTAAGGTAGCGACGACGAGCTGTCGACCCGCGATATTCAAGGCCTGCGAGGTTTCCACAGTATACAAGTGGTCGCCCAGCATGGTGCTGTAGATGTACTCCACGCCCGGAGCTCCGAGCACCTCCCCTTCGAGCTGCCACGACACGCGGTCCACACTCACCGCACTCCAGACCCGGCTCCGGCCATCTGGTTGATTCCGGTCATCCGCGGTGAAGAACATGCGCCACAACCCAGGAGCAATCTGAGCAAGGGTGGGGCTGTAGGCCGAACGTTGGCCTTCCGGTGGCAGCTGGCGCGTGGTGAGCACGCTCCGAGCGTAGGTCCAGTGCAGCTGGTCACTCGAACGCCACTCGACGATCTGAAATTTGTTCTCCGACGGTGTCAGCGGCTCGTACCCGCCGACCGTCATTCGCCACGTACCGTCCGGCAATGCCTCCGTCACGATCCCCTCTCCGGTAGGATAGGGAGCGCCGTTTGGTGGATCCGGTGGTAGGGGGCCGCCGTTGCTGACACGCACCCCGGGCTCTCTGGTCCAAGTGCGCTCGTCGGTCGAGACCGCTGAAAACACTTGCCACCCGTAACACGCGAAGCTGCCGCCGGCAAAGAACATTCGCCACCCCGGACCATCGGCGCGTGGAACGATGTCAATATTTTCGATGCCGGAGCCGATGGCGTCGCAGTAGCTGGAATCGTGGGCCATCACCAGACCGTCGAACGCGAATTGATTGCCATCCGACGACACGAGTCGATACAGGTTGGCCTGCAGGTAGCCGGCGGGATCCGGGTTGGGGGAGTATCCGGCGAAGTACAACTCAACTTGACCGTTCATGTTGCGCCGGACGGAGGGTGCCCATACGAGCACCTGGGACGGGAGGCTGTCGACCATGATGGGAGCTGCCGAGCGAACGACCGGCGGAATGGCCAGCGCGACCGGAGTGAACGCCGTGTCCGTCCCGGCGACCACCCGCAACGTGTCCACACCCGATGTGCGCGCCGTCAATGTGGTACATGTTGAACCACTCCAACGTCCGCCGCTCGAAGGCAGCACCAGCGGATCGATCGCCATCTCAGCGCCGTCACCGTCCAGCACACGGCACGACAGAGGGAGAGCGGAATCCAACGCAACCGAGAGGATGCGATTCGTGTCGTTGAGGATCGCTTCGACACGGGTCGGCGTACGAGTAACCTGCGCGCTCTGCTCCACAAAGACTCCACCGGCCTGGACCCGAACCTCGCTCGTGCCGTACCGGACCGACCGCAGTGTGAGCGAATCCACGAGCTGGAGGACCGTTGTGTCGCCAATCGTTATCTGGTAATGCGCGTTGGACACGGGGTTTCCGAGGGAGTCCTCGGGCTCGACAACGATCGGCTGCGATTGCCCCAGGGCCGTGAATTGCAGCGTGTCGACATCGGACCCAATTCGAGCGACCTCTTGCACCACGTGCACTGCGACGCTGCTGGACTGCTGCCCCCCCGATACGGTGACCGTCGTGCTGCCGTTCGCCCGCGCGCGCACCTCCCCTGTGGCCGATACAGTAGCGATGGAACTGTCCGAAACGGCGTAGGCGAATGCATAACCCTGAATCACCGAGCCCAGGGGGTCTTCCGCCACCGCTGGGATCGACTGGACGGCGTTGATGGACTGCAGCAGCACGCTGTCCCGGAGCGCTCGGACAAGGGCGATCGTTTGCGAAACGAGTACCACAGCCGTGTCCATCGCACCGTAAGGCGAGCGAACGACGAGACGCGTCGTGCCGGCGGCGCGCGACGTGATGAGTCCCGCGGCGCTCACCGTGGCGACGTTGGTATCGAGGATTTCGTAGCTGGCGCTAAACAACGGAGAGGGACCGGTGCTGCCGCGACGCTCCAGTACCAGCGGGCGTAGCGTATCGTGCAACGCCACGAAGCGGATCGTATCCGGTCGCACCTCGAGCCGGTAGACCGCCGGTGAAGCCGGATCGTTCAGGCACGCCGTCGCCACCACCGCGGCTGCCAGAGCAGTGCATCGTCCCCAGAGCGTCATCGGGCGTTTCCGCAGACAAGGCCGGGGCCGGCACAAGGGAATCCGGCCCCGACCTGGGGCTTCCTCGAGTAAATCGTTTTGGGGAGGCGGTGAAGCCGGCGACGACTGACCGCGCCCCCCGCGCGGTGCGGCGACGTTTTGCCGCAGGCTCACCTTCTCGGCAAGAAGTGAGCCTTTTCCTTACAACCCGTATGGACTTTGCTAACTCAATACGCGGCAACAACTCAACGAAGAAGAACTCGATGGGCCAATTTGGTAAAACTGGCGAAAAACGCAATACCACAAACAAGTCTGCTACGGCCTGACGCTGCTTCCCTTCGACACCTCCCGCGCCGGATTTCCGACGACCGTCGCCCCCTTCGCTACATCTTCGGTCACCACTGCCCCCGCACCGACCATCGCGCCCTCGCCGATGACCACCCCCGGCAGCACGATCGCCCCCGATCCCACGGCGGCCCGGCGCTTCACCAACGTCCGTTCGAGCTGCCAATCGGACTCGCTCTTCGGCCGCCCGTCCCCGGTCGTCGCGGCGGGATAACGATCGTTCAGAAAATTCACGTTGTGGCCGATGAACACTTCGTCTTCGATCGTCACGCCTTCACAAATGAAGGTGTGACTCTGGATCTTGCAGCGCGCGCCGACCTTCACGCCCTTCTGGATCTCCACGAACGCGCCGATCGACGTTTCGTCGCCGATCTCGCACCCGTACAGGTTGACGAAGCCGTGGATCCGCACGTCACGACCCAGCCGCACATCCGGGGCGATGCGCACGAACCGGCCGTCATGGTCCGGCCGCTCGGTCATGCCTCGCGCGCCGGCACCCGCTGGGATGAAGCGACGGACACCGCCGATCCGCCCTCGGTGATGGACCGCTGCGCGGCTTCGAGAATCCGCACTACGCGCCACCCGGCCCGCCCGTCCGCGACGAGCGGCTCCTTCCCGTCGAGCGCGCGAACGATGTTGTCGACTTCCACCGCCAGCGCCTCGCGCGTCTCGAGCTGCGGCGCGTGCATGTCGCCGGTGCGGTAATTGATCAGCAGGTGATACTCGCTCTCGGGTGACGAAGACACGGAGAAGCCCTTGTCGTAGACCTTCAGCTTCTCGCTCACTTCCATGTCGTCGTAGATCAGCATCCGCTTCGACCCGCCGACGATCGTGCGGCGCACCTTGGCGGGGGCGAGCCAGTTCACGTGGATGTGCCCCAGCAGTGATCCCGCGTAGCGCACGGTGACGTAGGCGATGTTCTCCGTCGGACTGCCGCCGTGCGAGGCTCCGGCGGCGGCGACCGCCACGGGATCCTGGCGGATCAGGTAGTCCATGATCGAGACGTCGTGCGGCGCGAGATCCCAGATGACGTTGATGTCGGTCTGAAACAAACCCAGGTTGATGCGCACCGAGTCGAAATAGTACAGGTCCCCGATCTCGCCGCGGTCCAGGAGCTCGCGCATCTTGCGCACGGCGGGGGTGAACACGAAGGTGTGGTCGACCGCCACCAGCACTCCCTGCCGCTCAGCCAGCGCGCACAGCTCCTCCGCCTGATCGGTCCGCGTGGTGAGCGGTTTCATCACGAGGACGTGCTTGCCCGCCGCGATGGCCGCCCGCGCCAGATCGAAGTGGGTGAACGAGGGCGTCGCGATCACGACGAGGTCGATGTCGGGCGCGCCGACGATCTCGTCCACGCGGTCGGTGACCGTAGGAATGCGGAACTCTGCAGCAACGCGGGTGGCGCGCTCGTAGCGCGCGTCGCACACCGCCTGTACCTCGCTGTGCGTATGGCGCGCGAAGTTGCGCACCAGGTTGGGGCCCCAATACCCGCACCCGATCACTCCCACCCGCCAGGCGCGCGTCACGCGGCGCGCCCCGAGTTGAGCAGCACCACGGGGATGGTGCGCAGCAGGATCTTGAGATCGAGCCACAGCGACCAGCGCTGCACGTAGGCGATATCCAGCTCGCACATCTGCCGGTACGTCAGCAGATTGCGCCCCGAAACCTGCCACAGCCCGGTGATCCCCGGCCGCACCCGCAGCCGGTCGAACTGCCAGAAGGCGTAAGCCTCGATCTCGTACGGCAACGGTGGCCGCGGACCGACGAGGCTCATCTGTCCGAGGAGCACGTTGAACAGTTGGGGCAGCTCGTCGAGCGACGTGCGACGCAACAGGCGGCCGACACTGGTGACCCGGTCGTCCCGCAACAACTTGTAGACGCGGGGGCCGCCGGCGCTTGCGCTGGCCGTCGTCTCCTCGTCGCCCGCGAGCATCCGCTTCACGAGGTCGCGGTGCACGGCGTCGGAAGCTCCGGCGACCATCGTGCGAAACTTGAACACCTGGAAGCGCCGCCCGCCGGTGCCGACCCGCTCCTGCCGGAAGAAAATCGCCCCTGGCGAATCGAGCCGGATCGCGATCGCGACCACCACCATGAACGGCGCGGTGAGCACCGTAAGCAGCGCCGCGCCGACCAGATCCACCGCGCGTTTCAACACCAGTTGCCATCCCTGCAGCGTCGGGGCGGTGAGCGTGACCAGCGCCTGTCCGCGCCGCCACACGATCGCCGGCACCACTCCGGGGATGTCCACACCGCGCGGCAGCGTCAGCAGCTGGCAGCCCGACGACAGGGCGGCGCGCGCGACCTCCTCGAGCTGGGGCTCGCTCAGTTGCCCGCAGGTCACCACCGCCTCGGCGCGGGAATCGTGCAGCACCCGCACCAGCTCGACGAGATGCCCGCGCGAGTCCGGGGACGGTGGGACGTCGGTGTCGACGAAGCCGACGGAGACGAACTCGCGCGGATCGTTGAAGGCCCGGGTGCCCTGCACCTCCGCGCAGCGCTGCGCGCTGCCGACGAACAGCGTCCGCGCTCCCCGCTCCGGCGCGCGCACGCGATCGATCACCCGGTCGACGGTGAGCCGCTCCAGAACCAGCCCCGCCCACACGAGAATGGTCGTCAGCGAGAACTGCAGCAGCGTAACGTCGAGCCCGCGTGTCCAGATCGTCATCCACAGCGGCAACGCCGTGGCCAGCGCCGCGGCGGCGAACAGGCGCCGCACGTCGCGCCGTCGATCCCCTGTTCCGTAGCAGCCGAGCACGAGCAGGCTGACGAACAGCGCCGAAGCGTATTGCCAGCCGTTCAGCACTCCCGGCGGCGTGACCAACCGCGCCAACGCGGCCAGCCCGGTGCCGAACACGCCCGGATCGCGAACGGAGCGGATCAGGGCCCGCATGACGCCGAACGAAGCCAGGTCGGCGGCGACCAGGACCACGAAGCGCGTTGCAGCGCGCACCACGTGGCGTTGCAGATTGGCGTGCGCACTCCGTTGCAAATCAAGTCGCAGGCGAACTGGTGAGCCGATGGCCGGGGTGGTCCAGCGCCGTCCGTGTGTGACGGGCTCCTGGATGGAGTCGACGGCGGGCTCGATCGGTGATGGGGATGGACGAACCGACGATTCCACGACCGGACGGCTCCTCTTGTGGAAAACCTGTGTAGGACCGGGGACGCCCAATTTACAAGCAGCGCAACGGCTTGCCTAGATGTCCACAGCGGTTGTGGGGTCCTAACAAATACCCCGGCAGGTCATGCCGGGGTCAATTTTCGGCTGGTTCGGGGCGGAACGGCTACTTCTTAAAGACCTGAGTGAGGGCGTAGATCGTCAGCGGGATGCTGAGGAGGATCGAGATCGTGCGCACCGTATAGAAGACGCTGTCGGTGTTCCGGGTGGGAATCACGAACTTGTCTCCCGGCCGGATACTGGCCTCATCCAGGGTGCGCCCTTCGGAGATCAGCCCCTGCAGCGCATTCCCCTCGTAGACCCGATTGTCGCCGCGCTGCACGTACATCTTCTCCACCTCGGCATTCTGGGTCGTTCCGCCGGCGGCGGTGACGACGTCGGACAGCACCTCGGTGGGCGACATCATGTAGTAGCCCGGCCGCGCGACCTCACCGGCGATCGACAGCCGGATCAGGGGCGTGGCGCGGACGATGGGCTCACGCAGGAACCGCCCCAGCTCGCGCGTCATTGCCGCCTGCAGCTCCGAGCGCAGCACGCCGTGGAGCGAGACGACGCCGACGATGGGGAGCACCACTTCCTGGCTCGGACCGATCGGGAACGTATCGGAAAGCTGCGGCTCACTGTCGACCACGAGCTTGATGCGATCGCCCGGCAGGAAGTCGCCCCGTGTCATGCGCGCCCGGATCTGCTGTGCCAGCGCCCGCTGCTTCTGGTCGCCTTTGGTCGTATCGGGGCCGCCGGCCGAGTCGATACGCTGCAGGATCGCCTGCAGCGTGTCCCGCGTGACGGTGAGTCGTGCGGCCACCGCGCTGTCGCTCGGCTGCTGTGTCTGTTGCTGCGCCGCGACACTCGACGACAGCAGCAGAGCTGCGCCCATAACCACCAGGGTGGTGCGAATCATTGGGTCCTGAAATATAGGGTTCGGGACAAATACGCGTCTATGCGTCTACATGTCTATGCGTCAAGCCTACTCGACCGTCACGCTCTTTGCCAGATTCCGCGGCCGGTCGACGTCGCAGCCCCGCAGGACGGCGATGTGGTAGGCCAGCAGCTGCAGCGGAATCACCGTCACGACGGGCGACAACAGCGGCGTACACGGCGGCACGTGCAGCTCGAGCTCCGCCAGCCCGCCCAGGTCTCCTGAGCCTTCACTCGTCACCGCGAGGATGCGTCCCCCGCGCGCTTTCACTTCCTGCATGTTCGCCAGCACCTTCTGGTAGACCTGGTCCTGCGGCGCGACGAACACGACCGGCATGTTTTCGTCGATCAGCGCGATCGGCCCGTGCTTCATCTCCGCTGCCGGGTAGCCCTCGGCGTGGATGTAGCTGATCTCCTTCAGCTTCAACGCGCCTTCCAGGCCGACGGGGAAATTCACGCCGCGGCCGAGATACAGCGCGTTGTGCGCGTCGCCATAGCTCTTGGCGATCTCCGCCACGCCCGCTGACAGCTCGAGCGCCCGTTTGACGAGCTCGGGGAGATTGGACAGCTGCGTGGCGAACTCGCGTCCCTCGGCTTCGGAGAGCACGCCGCGCTGCCGTCCGAGATACAATCCCAGCAGCAGGAGCGACGTGATCTGC
>DATFSB010000422.1:0-22628 GCA_035262825.1 Gemmatimonadales bacterium
TTTCGACAGCCGCTGCAGGATCGGCAACATGAACGCGGCGGTCTTGCCGGTCCCGGTTTGGGCGGATCCGATGACGTCGCGGCCGGCGAGGGCGAGAGGGATGGTTTCTTGTTGAATGGGGGTCGGGTGCTCGTAACCCTCTTCGAATACGGCACGGACGAGTTCGGGCACGAGGCCCAGTGAAGCGAAAGGCATACTGCTCCTTTACTACGTATGGAGAACATCGTAAGGAATGCGCACGGAAAAGACGTATCGAACAGACGCACGGTCATGCCGTACGTAGTTCACCCTACGCTCTTTCCCTACGACGTCTCGTTGTTGCGAACCTGGGGATGAGCCTACAGATGTGAGGCCCGCTCCTGAGCGGGACCGTCCTTCGGAAGGATGCCAGCTCGCGGTTCTTGTGCTACGGCGCGCAAGTTAGTGACCCGTATTGTCAAATGGTAGGGGCGAGGCGACAGACGCCTAGTGAGACGCCAAGACGCCGAGCCGCCGTGTGGACGCCCAGTATCAGGCGTGAGGATAGTCCTCATCCCTCGATACCGACATCCACTCGGCGGCTGGGCGGCTCGTCGTCTGCCTCGCCGTCTCGATTCCTCGCCGTCTATCTCCCGACCGCCGTTGGTTCTGTGCCCCACCACCACATCGTCGGCAGGTTTTTTTGCCGCGGCCAGACCTCGTTGAGCGTCGGGCCATCGTACAGGCGGCCGTTCTTCATCACGTAATGAATGGTGTTGGTGTTGTGAATGTCCTGCATCGGATCGGCGTCGAGCACGATGAAATCGGCATACTTGCCGGGCTCGAGCGAACCGATGTCCTTGTCGAGCCCCAGGGCGCGTGCGCCGTCGATGGTCCCGACGCGGATCACTTCCAGCGGCGTCATCCCGCCGGCGCTCATCGCCCACAGCTCCCAATGGCAGCCGATGCCATCCATCTCGCCGTGGCACCCCATGCCGACGTTGCCCCCGGCCCGCAGCACCGCCGCCGCCGACGCGGCGATGCGGTTGTAGACGTACTGATCGTCGCGGAACCAGTCGCGCCGCTCGAAGCGCTCGTCCAGGACGTCGTGTGGCACGAAGCGCCGCATCTTGGGATCGTCGTGCCCGTTGTAGTGCTCGAAGAAATAATCTTCCCCGAATGGACCGCCGTAATTCACGAGCAGCGTCGGCGTGTAAGTGATGCCAGACTGCGCCGCCAGCTGCACCGCGTCCTGGTACAGGGGCATGAGAGGATAACTGTGCTCGTGCCCGGGGTATCCGTCCAGCATCTCGGTCAGGTTCATCTTGAAGTCGAGGCCGCCTTCCGTCGTCGGCATCAGGCCCAGCTCCTTTGCCGCCATGATCACCCACTGCCGCTGTTTGCGATTCCCTACCATGTACTGCTTGATCCAGTGCGTGTGGTAGAACTCGCTGTAGCGCTTCAGCGTATTGCGCGCGTCGTCGAGGCTCTGGAAGTTCTCGTTCCAGAACACCCCGGGGCCGGTGTGATACAGCCGCGGCCCGATCAGCTCGCCGGTCTCGATCTGGTCGGCGTAGGTGAGCACGTCGGTGGTCGCGGTCTGCGGGTCACGCACCGTCGTCACCCCCCACGCCACGTTGGCGAGGTACTTCCACACCTGCGTCTGGTGCACGCCAAACTGCGCCCAGGGATGCGCATGCACATCGACGAGGCCGGGAATGATCGTCTTCCCGGTCACGTCGATGATATGGGCGCTCGCGGGGGGATTCCCACCGCCCTGGGGACCTACCCATACGATGCGGTTGTCGTTCACGACGATGTCACCCTTGTCGATGACCTCGTCCCCCTTCATCGTGATGATCTTCGCTCCCCGCAACACCACCGCGCCCTTCGGCACGTCGCGCACCGCCCGCAACACCACGTCCGCGCGCACCCCTTCGTACGCCGGCGCTTTGGTCAGCGAATCGAGACGCGCCTTCGCCGCGGAGTCCGGCTTGGGCCGCGTACTGTCCGCCTGCGCCTTCTTCACGGAATCGGCGCGGATCGAATCGGTCCTGGCCTTGAGCTTTTCGGCGGAATCCGCGGCCGCGAGGTCCCAGCGGAAGAACGACGCGCCGATCGACCACGTCGCCAGCTTCCCGTCCGGGCTCCACCCGATGAAATCACCGCCGATGCGCGTGAGGCGTTTGACCGGGAACGGCGCGCTGCTCGGGTCCGAGACGTTGATCGACGGCGTTTCCCCGCCCAGCTCCGGCAGGGTGACGACGTAGACGTTGTTCCCCTGCAGCGCGAGCACCCGGTCGGTGTCGGGGCTGATGATGATCTCGTCCGCTCCATCGGGCTCGGCGCCGGGACCGGGGTAGGTGTAGCCGTTCACCTTGATGTAGCTGCGCCGGTCGGTGCCGTCCCACCGCACCGAGACGAGCCCCGCCGTGTCGGCGTAGTAATAGATCCGGTCCGAGCTGCGCGCGAAGTGCGGCCGGCCGGTGCCGTCATACGGGGTAATCCGCGTCGGCGTGCCGCCGGCGGCCGGCACCCACACGAGATCGTAGCCCGGCCCGAACCGCTCGCTGATGCGCGGCTGGCGCGGTCCCTTGACGGCGACGATGCGGTTGCCGTCGGGGGACCAGGCCGGGGCGTCGAAGAACGCCGCATCGGCGACGAGCCGCGTGCGCGACTTCCCATCGATCCGCACCTTCATCAGGGAGCCGCCCGTCCCTGACGTCCAGGTGACGTACGCCACCCACTGACCATCGGGCGACCACGTCGGCGCCTGCTCATGCACGGTGTCGTCGGTAAGTCGCCGCGGCGTCCCGCCGAAATCCATCACGTACAGCTTGTCGAGTGCGCTGAACACGATGCGCTTTCCGTCGGGCGCCAGCTTCGCGTCGCGGATCTGGCGGATCTGCACCTGCCCCGTGTCGACGTGATTCTCGAAGCGCACCAGCGGCCCGAGCCGCTGCGTGACGTGCGCCGTGAACGGAATCGACGTCGCCTGACCGGACGGGATCTCGATGCGCGTCAGTTTGCCGCCGGAGGAGGTGATCAGGGCGCGGGAGTCCGGCGTCCACGAGCTGCCCGGCTCGAGATCGCGTGTGAAGCGCGACTCCTGGTCATCCCGGGTGACGGGATAAGCGAGCCACTTCTCGTCGCCCGTGGCGAGATTGCGCAACCGCAGTCCCGTCTCCGCATCGTAGCGGGTCGCATACACCAGCCACTTCCCGTCGGGGGACGGGATCGGCCGCATCGCGCTGCCGTAGAGATCGGTCTGCACGAACGTCTTGCCCGTCTGGCGGTCGTAGATGGCCACCTGCCACAGCGGGAATTTGAGATCGTACCCGAAGCCGTTGCGGTGCCGCGAGACCCAGACGTAGCGCGGGTCGGCGCCGAACGCGGCGCCCAGCGTGTTCCATCCTTGCCCGCCGAACAGGCCGCCGCGCACGCCGGACTTGATCATCGCAGTCCCCGAGCCGCCGTCCTTGTGGTACAGCCACAGCTCGTAGATGCTGCCGAGCACCGTCGTGCGCGACGCCACGACATAGTTGCCGTCGGGCGTCCATTCGGGGCTGGCATAGAGATTGGTCGTGCCTTTGGTGACGGGCTTGGCGTTCTTACCGTCGGCGTCGCAGATCCAGACGTTCTCCGCCCCGCCGCGGTCGGACAGAAAAACGATGTGCTTCCCGTCAGGGGAATAGCGCGGTTGCGAGTCGAACGCCGGACCCGCAGTGAGGCGCGTCGCCGTACCCCCCGCCACCGGCAGCGTGTAGAGGTCGCCGAGCAGCTCGAACACGATCGTCTGCCCATCGGGTGACAGATCGAGCGACATCCACGTGCCTTCCGAGACGTCGAAGGACACGGTGCGCGTCGGCGCGAGCGGCAGCGAGTCCGCCTTGGGAACGGTGTCCTTGGTGCTGTCCCGCCCCGTGTCGGCCGGCCAGGCGTGCGCGACCCGGGGAGACGCGTAATCGGGGCGGGACAGGACGGGGAGAACGGCGGCGAGGACCGTCGCGGTCAAGACACTGCGCATAGCTGAACTCCGGGAATGGGGACGACGGCGAGAAAAAACTGAAGGCTTATGGAGGAGGCGTCAACCTTCTCGCGCTCTCATCCACAGCAGCACCGAGGCTCCCACCACCGCCGTCAGGGCAAAAGAGAACCAGATGATGGCGTAGGCCAGGAAGAACCCGTCGTCCAGCGGTGGCGGCCGCCAGCGCAACAGGCCCTGCGGATGCGCTGCCGCAGTATCGTCGAGCAGCAGCACGGCGTCGAGGAGGCGGTACGGCAAAGAGTCGCGCAGGGTGGACGGATTCACGTCGCCCCGATCGCGGGGGGCCGGAATCACGAGTCCGGTGACCTCCACGGTGTCGCCTTCACCGTATTGGCTCGCATCCACGTGCATCGCGTCGGGCGACGCCACAAACCCGCGATCCACGAACACCGCCGACCCGTCACTCAACCGCAGCGGGGTCAGCAAGGCGACCCCCGGCGCTCCCTGAAATGTGCGGCGCGTCCACACGCGCTGGTGCGCGTAGTCGTAGCTGCCGCGCGCGTGCGCCCGGCGATCCTGCAGCGCTTCGGGCGCAAAGCGATGCTGCGGCAGCTCCACCGCCGGCTCCGCCCGCGCCGCCCGGATGGCGGCATTCCGGGCTTTGCGCTCCGACAGTCGATGCACCTGCCACAGCCCGAGCCGGGCGAAGACGGCGGCGACCGCGAGCGCGGCGATCGCCCCGGCCAGATCGCGGCGCCGCAGGCTCACGGAGCCTCTCGCGTCAGCGCCAGCTTGGCCGTGCGCGGCAGGCGCTTGATCGCCGCTTCCCGCGACTGCGCCGCGCCGCGACTGGCGCGCCGTTCGGTGTAGACGAGCCGCACGGGCAGGCGACTGCGCGTATACGCGCCGCCCTTCCCCGCACGATGTCGCGTCAGGCGGCGAGCCAGGTTATTCGTCACGCCCGTATATAGCGACCCATCTCCGCAACGCAGCATGTAGACGATCCATGTCATCAAGACGTCGGCTCGAAGCGTTGAGTCACATTACACCTGCTGGAACGCCTGCGCGAGATCCGCGATCGTATCGTCGGGGTGCTCGATGCCGACCGATAACCGGATCAGACAATCGGTGATTCCCGCCGCTCGTTTGGCGTCGGGACTCACGTCCGCATGCGTCATCGAATAAGGATGCTCCGCCAGTGATTCCGTGCCCCCCAGACTCACCGCCAGCTTGACGAGCTTCAGGGCGTTGAGGAACCGGAATGCCGCCGGCTCGCCGCCCTTCACATCGAACGACACCATCGCCCCCGGGCCGGAGCACTGGCGCCGGTACACGGTGTACTGGGGATCGCCCTCGCGCAGGTGCCCGAGGTAGTAGACGCGCTCGACTTTGTCGTGTCCGGCCAGGAAGTCGGCGACATAGCGGGCGTTCTTCATCGCCGATGTCATGCGCAGCTTCAGGGTTTCGAGGCTGCGCATCAAGAGCCAGCCGGTCCACGGGTCTGCGAGGGTGCCGAAAAACGTGCGCAGCGCGCGCACCGGCTCGAGCACCGCGCGAGCGCCCAGCGCCGCACCGGCCAGCAAGTCCGAGTGCCCGCCGATGTACTTGGTCGCCGAGTACAGGACGATGTCCGCCCCATGCCGCAACGGTTGCTGCCACAAGGGCCCCAGAAAGGTGTTGTCGACGAGCACGAGCGGGCGTCGGCCGTCGCTGCTGCGCCGCCGGACAAACTCGCCGCACGCGGCGAGATCGACGAGCGCGTTCGTAGGATTCGCCGGCGTTTCGACGAGCAGGACCGAAACGTAGTCCGACGGGGTGACGCCCGCCGAGGCGAGGGCGGCTGTGAGATCGTCGGCGCCAGCGCAGGCATCGGCGCGAAACGGTACCGGCCGGACGCCGAAGACGGGCAGCACGTATTTCAGGAGGTGATCGGTCCCGCCGTACAGCGGCGTGCTGTACAGCACGATATCGCCGGGGTGGACCAGCGCCATCAGCGTGGTGGCGATCGCCGCCATCCCGGTGTTGAACACGGCGCACGATTCCGCGCCGTCCCACAGCGCCAGTCGCTCTTCCAGGATCTCGAGGTCGGGGTTGTTGATGCGGCTGTAGATGAGGCCGGCGGATTCGGTCTCGCCCTTCTTGCGCAGGCCGTAGGCGATCTCGAAGAACGCCTTGCCTTCCTCCGCCGTCTTGAACACGAACGTCGACGTTTGGAAGATGGGAACCTTGAGCGCCCCTTCGGACAGCTCCGGCTTGTACGCATACGTCATCATCAGGCTTTCCGGATGGGACGCCTGCCTGAGGCGCAGCGAGGCTTCGGAGAGACGCTTGCGCGGCATGGGGAGCAGCTAAGCTAGCGATGCCGGGAGAGCGGCGCCATTTTCGCGCGGTGCAACGCTCTCCGGGTCCGCGTGCCGCGACGACCGCGCTCGTTCTCCTGACGGCCGTCAACCTCCTGAACTACATCGACCGGTATGTCGTACCGGCGGTGTTCGAGAGTCTCAAGCGCTCCGACTTCCGTCCCTCGGATGCACAGCTCGGTCTCCTGATGAGCGGCTTTCTCCTGGTGTACACCCTCACCGCACCCATCTTCGGCCGGATCGGCGATACCGGCCGGCGCCCACGAGCGCTGGCGGCGGGCGTCGCGCTGTGGAGCGCTGCGACGGCACTCGGCGGCGTGGCCTGGAGTTATGTCTCGCTGCTCGTCGCCCGTGCCGTGGTCGGCGTGGGCGAAGCGGCCTATGGCACGATCGGGCCGAGTCTCCTGGCGGACCATTTTCCCCCGCGCAATCGCGGGCGTGCGCTCGCCGTCTTCTTCATGGCGATACCCGTGGGTGCGGCGCTCGGATTCATGATCGGCGGCTTCGTCGATCACCATTGGGGATGGCGCCGCGCCTTCTTCGTGGCTGGAATCCCGGGCCTGCTGCTCGCCGCGCTGGTCGCGCGCCTGCCCGATCCGGTCCGCGGGGGGAGCGACGCCGCAGCGCCACCGCCGGCCAGCGGCACCTTCGCCGCGCTGCAGACCAACCGGGCGTACCTGCTCACGGTGCTGGGCTATGCGGCATACACATTCGCGCTCGGCGGCATCGCCACCTGGATGGCGCCGTTTCTCGAACGGGTGCGCGGTCTGGCGGGGAACGTGGCGACGGTGCGATTCGGCGGCATCGTCGTGCTCACCGGATTTGCGGGAACGGCGCTCGGCGGCTGGCTGGGTGACGTGCTCGCCCAGCGCACGCGCAACGGATACTTGTGGCTGAGCGGCATTGCGACGTTGTTCGCGGCGCCCCTGTTCTACCTCGCACTCGCTTCAGCGACGCCGGCCGTCTACTGGGCCGCGATGATCGGGGCAGAGCTTCTGATGTTCACCTCCACGGGACCGGTCAACACCGTCATCGTCAGCGTTGTTCCGCCCGGGATTCGCGCCAGCGCGATGGCGTTGAGCATCCTCACCATTCACCTCCTCGGCGACGTGCCCTCTCCTGCACTCGTCGGGTGGCTGTCGGACCGCACATCGCTCGATCTCGCGGTGCGGATCCTGCCGGTCGCCGCGCTCGTTGGAGGAATCGTGTGGACGTATGCCGCCGCGACTACTCGAGCGACGCCTGCAGCGTGATCGCGACGTTGCCCTTCAACGCCCGAGAGACCGGACACCCGTCCTTGGCTCCCAGCGCGGCTTTCTGAAACCCCGCAGCGTCGATCCCCGCGACCTTCCCCTTCACTGTTAAGGCCATCGTCGTGATCGTGGGAGCGCCGTCGACCGTCTCGATCGTGCAGGCGGCATCGACGCTGACGCGGGTGGCGGGCGTCCCCCCCTTCTCGAGACCCGCCGAGAGCGCCATCGCCAGACAGGCGGCATGGGCGGCCGCAATCAGCTCTTCGGGTGTCGCCCCCTTCGCTCCTTCGAATCGTGTCTGAAATGAGTAGCCGGCTTGAAATGTCTGGCTGCCAGACTTGAAATTGCCGTGCCCATCCTTGAGCTTGCCTTCCCAGACCGCCGATGCCCGGCTCGTCGTCATCGTCATACTCCGTCTCTAGGTGGCCGGAATCTGGCGGGGCGCGGGGCACGGCGCTACGCTTTGGCGCAATACCGTGTCGCAAGGAGACGATGGAGATGCCCAGGAAACCTGCCCGCCGCCCCAAGCGCAAGACCCCTGAGACGTTCCGCGCGCGTGCGCTGATGCCTTCGCTGACCGTGAACGATCTGAAACAGAGCCTGGCCTGGTATGAAACCGTACTCGGCTTCACCGTGGAGGATCGCTGGGAGTCGGACGGTGCACTGCGCGGCGTCGAGCTCAAGGCCGGCGCCACGCGGCTCATGCTCAATCAGGACGACTGGGCGCGCGGGCGCGAGCGGCTGAAAGGCGAAGGTTTCCGGCTCTGGTTCGAGACGGCGCAGAATCTCGATGCCCTGGCGGCGGAGATCACTGCCCGCGGCGGCCGCCTCGATCACGAGCCGCGCATCATGCCGTGGGGGGACCGGGCGATGGCGCTCACCGACCCGGACGGCTATCGCCTGACGATCGCCCAGATCCAGCGCTAGAGTGGATAACGCGGCCGTGCTGCGCGCCCTGGCGGAGACCTTCGTCTCCGGGGGCGAGGCCGTTCGTCTCGCCGACCACCTGATCGAAACGATCGCCTCCCTGCCGCGCCGCTCCGACCGGGAGGAGATCGCGCGCCTGTTGCAGCTGCTCGAAAGCCGGACGATGAATCTGGTGCTCGCCGGCTCCGCCCTCCCGTTCACCGCCATGTCGCACGCGCAGCGGGAGCGCTACCTCGGCGCCTGGGCGACGAGCCGCGTCCCGCTGCGACGCAAGGCGTTTCAGGGACTGAAGCGCATGGCGACGGTGCTGTATTACACGGCCCGGACGCCCGCGGGAGAGCCGAACCCCAGCTGGGCGCGACTGGGGTACCCGGGACCGCTCGGTCCCCCACCGGCGACGCCGAAACGGATCACGCCGTACACCATCGCCAACGACGGGACGCTGCAATGCGACGTCGTCGTCGTCGGCTCGGGCGCGGGAGGCGGGGTGGTCGCGGGGGAGCTCGCGGCCCGTGGGCTCAATGTCGTCGTGCTGGAAAAGGGCGGTTACTACAACGAGGCCGACTTCTCGCACTACGAGGGCGAGACGCTGTCGCGGCTCTACGACGGCGGCGGCCTGCTCACCTCCGAAGACCTCGCCATCGTCGTTCTGCAGGGCAGCTGCCTCGGCGGGGGCACCGTAGTGAACTACACCACGAGCTTCCGCACCCCCGACGCCGTGCGTGAAGAGTGGGCGCGTGAGCACAGCCTGCCACACTTCACGACGGCGGAGTACACACAAGCCCTCGACGCCGTCTCCGAGCGGCTCGGCGTCACCACGGAGGCGCAGCGGCCCAGTGAACGCGATGTCGCGATGCTGCGCGGCCTCGACTCCCTCGGCTGGCACCACGCGCCATTGCCGCGCGATGTACGCGGCTGCCCGCAGGACGGGCAGTGCGGCTACTGCGGGTTCGGCTGCCGCCCGGGCGCCAAGCAATCGACGCTCATCACCTACCTCCAGGACGCGTACGACCGGGGCGCGCGGCTGATCGTCGACACGCTGGTGCGGCGCGTGATCGTCGAGTCCGGTCGGGCGGTGGGAGTGGAAGCGGTCGTCCGATACCCCCAGGGACCGAGGCCCTTCAAGCTCACGGTGCGTGCCCGCGCCGTGGTGGTGGCGGGCGGGTCGGTGCATTCCCCGGCGCTGCTACTGCGGTCCGGTGTCGAGCTCCCGGCACTGGGCCGGCACCTGGCGCTGCATCCGGGCGGGGCGGTGTTCGGGCTGATGCCCGACGCGGTGCGGCCGTGGACGGGGACGGTGCAGGCGCACTACTCCGATCAATTCGCCGATCTGGATCACGGCTACGGATTCAAGTTCGAAACGATCCCCGTCCACCCCTCGCTCTTCGCGCTTGCCGTGCCGTGGGAGTCCCGCCAACAGCACGCCGATGCGATGGCGCAGCTGGACCACACGTCGCTCGTAGCGGTGCTGGTGCGCGATCGCGAAGGCGGCCGCGTCACCGTCGACGGCGATGGGCAGCCGATCATCTCGTATCGCCTGTCGCATTATGACGCCCGGCACCTGCGCCGCGGCCTCGCCAAAACCGCCCGCGTCCTCGAAGACGCCGGGGCGCGCGCTGTCTGGACGCCGCACGCGCGAACAATGGGTTACAAGCCCGACGGCTCCGCCGCACCGCGCGACGCATGGGCCGCGGCGCTCGACCGAGCGGGATTCGGACCGAACCAGGTGCAGCTCGCCACGTTTCACCAGATGGCCTCCTGCCGTATGGGGGCGAATGCACGGACTGCGGTCATCACTCCCGAGCACCAGGTGTGGGGAGTGCCGGGACTCTACGTCGCCGACGCGAGCACGTTCCCGACGTCATCGGGGGTGAACCCGATGCTGACGATCATGGCGATGGCGCATCGAGCGGCGGGGATTATTGCCTCACAGATCTAGTGACGCCGACGGACGATTGCGGATTGCGGAATGCGGATTGCGGATTTGACGAGAGGGCTTTGCTAGCGGAACTTCGGACTTCATTCCGCAATCCGAAATATGCAATCCGCAATTGATCGGGGGCGCTCCGCATGATCACCCTTCTCACCGTTACCGCTCTCGCGCTCCACCAATCCGTCGTCGACAGCTCTCCGTTCCGCGCCCTCGCGCTTCCCGCGGCCAGTCGCGTGCGCTCGAGCTCGGGCGCGCCGGGGCCCGACTATTGGCAGCAGGAGGCGAGCTACACCATCCGCGCGACGCTCGACACGGGACCCAGCGTCATCACAGGCACGGAATCGATTCACTACGTGAATCATGCTCCCGATGCCCTCGCGTTCGTGTGGGTGCAGATCGAGCAGAACATTTTCTCGAGCAACAGCGTCACCTATCAGCTCAACCAGCCGCCGCTGCACTTCGCCGGCGGGGCGGTGTTCGACTTCACCGGCAAAGGGTTCATCGGCGGAATCACGATCGATCATTTCCGGGTGGGCGTGAAGGAGCTGGTGCGCACTGCGTACGGCACGATGATGCGCGTCGAGCTGCCGGCGCCGCTCGCACCCGGCGGCATGATCGATTTCCAAGTGGCCTGGCACTTTCCCGTGCCGCCCTACGGCGGCGGGCGCATGGGTCGCGTGGGCAACCGACTCTACGAAATCGGACAGTGGTACCCGCGCCTCGTCGTGTATGACGACGTCAACGGGTGGAATCCCCTGCCCTATATCGGCGCCGGCGAGTTCTATCTCGAGTACGGCAATTACGACGTCACGCTGACGTTGCCCGCGGGATACCTCGTCGCCGCGACGGGGACGATTCAGAACCCGCTGGTGGTCTACACCCCTCAGCAACGCGCCCGTCTGTTGCGTGCCCGGAGCTCCGACTCGGCAGTCGCCATCGTGACGAAGGCAGAGGCGCTCGCAGCCGCGACCACTTCCCACTCCCCCTCAAGAACAACTTGGCACTTCACCGCGACCAACGTCCGCGATTTCGCCTGGGCCGCGTCACCCGATTTTCGCTGGGACGCGAGCACCTGGAGCGGCATCCAGATCAACACGTTCTACCGGCCGACCGCCGCGCCGTGGGAGGAAGCGAACCGTATGGCGCGGTTCACGATTCAACATTTCTCGGAGACCTGGGGGATGTATCCCTGGCCTCACGCCACGACGGTGGAAGGCCTGATCGAAGGGATGGAATACCCGATGCTGACCTTCGTGCCGTCGATCGAGAAGCGCGAGGATCAGTTCTGGGTGCTGATGCACGAGTTCGGACACGAATGGTTCCCGATGACGGTGGGCTCCGACGAGCGGCGCTATCCCTGGATGGACGAGGGGTTCAACACCTTCATCGATTACGGGGCGGCGGAGGGCTACTTCAAGGGCACCGCCTACGGCGACACCGTGCGGCGCGAACTGCTGACCGATTTCCAGATCTCGGCGAAGCCCGGCGCGGAACAACCGCTGATCACGAAGCCGGTCGAGCAGCGCGACCTCGCCTGGGGCGCCTATCAGAAGCCGGCGCTGATGCTCACCGTGCTGCGCGACCAGGTGCTGGGACGCGAGACGTTCGAGCGGGCGATGCGCGAATACGTGCGCCGCTGGCGCTTCAAGCACCCCCAGCCGGCGGACTTCTTCCGCACGATCGCGAACGTCAGCGGCCGCGATCTCGACTGGTTCTGGCGCGAGTGGATCTACACCACCGCCCGGCTCGATCAGGCGATCGATTCCGTCCGTGCCGCGGGGAGTGATTCGACCTACATCTATCTCTCCAACCGCGGCCAGATGGTGCTCCCCGTGACGCTCGCGCTGCGTTACGGCGACGGCTCGAGCGAGACGCGCACCCTGCCGATCGAGATGTGGAATCTGGGAGACCGCTTCACGGCCCGCTTCGCGACGGCGAAGGCTGTCACTGGCGTCGTGCTGGATCCGGCGGCGGTGTTGCCGGATATGAACCGCGGAAATAACAGTTGGACGAAATAAGAGCGCTGTCAGCCGTCAGCTATCGGCTCTCAGCGAAGGCTGATAGCTGAAAGCCGATAGCTGATAGCGCCTATGGTGTTTTCGCCCGCGTCGGATACGCCGGGTGCGGCACCGCGTGCGCAGGCGGCGGATTCTTCGCCAGCTCTTCGAGCACCACCGCCACCGCGCGCTCGAGCTGGGGATCGTGGCCCCCGATCACGAGCTTCGGCGTCATCTCCACCTCGACATCGGGCGGCACCCCGACGTTCTCGGCGTCCCACTCACCAATGGGGCTGAACAGGGCGATGCGCGGCGCGGTGATGAACCCGCCGTCCATCAGCGTCGGGTAGTCATAAATCCCGACGAGACCGCCCCAGGTGCGTTTGCCGACGAGCTTCCCCAGCCCGCGGCGCCGGAAATACAACGGCATCGCATCGCCGCCCGAGCCGGCGTACTCGTTGGTGACCATGACTTTCGGGCCATAGATCGACGCCGCGGGCGAGGAGAAGACGCGCCCGTTGCGCGTGGCCATGTAGGCGAGGACTGGGCGATTGAGCATGTCCTCGACGTAGTCGGCGATGTCGCCGCCGGTGTTGAAGCGCTCGTCGAGAATGGTCGCCGAGCGATCGAGCTGGGAGAAGTAGTAGCGGTTGAATTCGGTGAAGCCGCCGCCGGCGGTGTTCGGCATGTGCACGTAGGCGACGCGGCCACTCGAGAGTGAGTCGACGAGATGCACGTTGCCTTCGATCCAGGCGCGGTGCCGCAGCCCGGTCTCGTTGGCGACCGGAACGACGGTCACGGTGCGCGCGCCCTGCGGCACGGGCTTCGAATTGACGGTGAGCGTCGTCTGCCGGCCGACGGTGTTGGCGAACAGCGCGTAGACGTTCGTCGGGGCGCGTAGCGGCCGGCCGTTGACGGCGAGCAGGTAATCGCCGGCGTTCACGTTGACGCCGGGCTCCGTGAGAGGGGCGCGCAGGTTGGGGTTCCAGTTGAGGCCGCGGTATACGCGCCGGAACCGGTACACCCCGTTCTCGATCTGGTAGTCGGCGCCGAGCAGCCCGACGGCGACGGTGTCGATGCGCGGCATGTCGCCGCCGCCGACGAAGTTGTGCCCGACCACCATCTCCCCCATCATCTGCGCGATGAGGTAATTGAGGTCCTCGCGGTGCCCCACATAGTCGAGCCACGGCCGGTAGCGGTCGTGAATCGCCTTCCAGTTGGCGCCGTGCATCCCCGGATCGTAGAAGAAGTCGCGCTCGACACGCCAGAATTCCTCGAACATCTGTTGCCATTCGGCGCGCGGCTCGACGTAGATCTGCATCGCCGCGAGATCGAGCTTGCCGTCTCCGATGCTCGCTTTGCCGTCGGTGGGCACGATGCCGAACGCGTCACCCGGGGCCCGGTACAGCAGCTTCTTGCCGTCGTGACTCACCGCGTAGTCGGTAATGCCCGTCAGGAAGTCCTCGGCCTTGCGCTCCTTCGGGTCGTAGCGATGCAGCACGAAACCCGGCTGATTGGGCACGTTCTCGAGATAGAAGAGACGGCCCTCGGCAGCCGCGGACAGCCCCGAGTAGTCGCGCTCGGGGACGGACAGCGCGAGGATGCGTTGATCGATGCCGGTGAGATCGACGCGGGTGACGGGAACGGAATCGGCTTTCTTGGAGGTGTCCTTCGCCGGCACGGGTGGTGGCGTGGCCGGTTCCTCATCACTCTCCGGCGCCAGCGGCGAGGGCGCGTTGCGGTCGAGCACCGCCACGTAGAGGCTGCGCCGCACCGGCCGTTCCGACGACGAAAGATCGATCCAGCCCACATTGAGCGCGAAGTTCGTGCTCGCGGCAAAGTAGAGATACTTGCCGTCGAGGCTGAACGCGGGCGCGATCGCGTCGCTGCGACCGTCGGTCACCTGGTGCGGCGCGCCGGCGGCCACGTCGTACAGCATGATGGCGCGCAGCTGATTGGACTGACGCTTGGCGTACGCCAGCCACTTGCTATCGGGCGACCAGACGGGCGTCGAGAGACTGCGCTCGGGATGCTCGTAGGTGTCCGAGTCGACCACGACCGGCCGCTTCGTCGCGAGATCGACGATCCAGAGCTTGAGACGCTTGTCGCTGTAGGCGATACGCTTCCCGTCAGGCGACCAGGTCGGCGTGTAATAGAAGCTCGGGCCGTCGAGCGCGATCGCCGTCTCGTCTCCCATGCCGCTCTGATCGCGCAGCATCAGGCGGTATTCCCCACCCGCGTCCGAGAAATACGCGATCGTCTTTCCATCAGGGGACCAGGCCGGGTCGCGCTCGGCGATCCCCGGCGTGCGGGTGAGGTCGCGGATGTCGCCCTTCTTCGCCGGGACCGTGAAGATGTCGCCGCGCGCCTCGAACAGCGCCCGCATCCCCGTGGGCGAGATCCCCACGTGCTGGATGAACGGCACCGCGCTGGTGAAGCGCGGACGCGTGTCGGGCAGGTCGGGATCGATGTGGATGGAAATCGGAGTCGTGGTAGCGGAGGCCGGGTCGAAGAGGTGCAGCCCGCCGCCCTGCTCGTACACGATGACCCCGGCCCCCGCCGATGCTGCCTTGATGTCGAAATCGGTGTGATGGGTGAGCTGCCGCACCTGCTTCGACTTCGTGTCGTAGCCGTACAGGTTCATCGTGCCGTCGCGGTCCGACACGAAGTAGACGACGTCGCCGATCCACATCGGCCAGGTGTCGTTCGTATTGTCGTGGGGCACGACCTCGATGTCCTGCGTCTTGAAGTCGAAGATCCAGACAAACGGCTCCTGCCCGCCGCGATAATGGCGCCAGGTGTCCTCGGTCCAGAGGTTGCGGATCGGGTTGTAGGCGATGCGGCCGGCATCCGCGGAGTAGGCGCCGCGCTCGGCCATCGGCTGTGGCAGCGGCTCTTCGAATCCGCCGTCGACGGGGACGGTGAACAGCCGGTCGTAGAACGAGTGCGAGAGGCGCGTCGATGCAAACAGCACCGCCCGTCCGTCCGGCGTCCACCCTTCGACCACGTCCGCGCCGGGGTGAAACGTCAGCCGGCGCGGGTCGCCGCCGTCCACGGAGACCACGTAGACGTCGGCATTCCCGTCGTACTCCCCGGTGAAGGCAATCCACTTGCCGTCGGGAGAGAAGTAGGGGTTGGTCTCGCGCCCCGGGTGCACCGTGAGTCGGCGCGCCTCTCCACCGGCGCGCGGGGCCACCCAGAGATCGTTGGCGTACACGAAGGCAACGGTGGTAGCGCTCACCGTCGGCGAGCGCAGCAGCAACGTTTCGGTCGGTGCGGCATGACGCGGCACGAGGCCGCCGAGTGTCAGGAAGAGCGCGAACGGCGTGAGACGCGACACGGTGCCTCCTTGTCTAGTGCAAGCCTCCGCCCACGAACTGTTTCACGAGATCTCCGATCACCGACTTCGCGTCGCCGAACAGCATCCAGGTGTTGTCCTGGACGTACAGCTCGTTGTCGATTCCCGCGAAGCCGGGGTTCTTGCTGCGCTTGATCGCGAGCACCGTCTTCGCTTTGTCGGCGTCGATGATCGGCATGCCGTAGATCGGAGAGTCCTTCGCGTAGCGTGCCGCCGGGTTCACGACATCGTTCGCGCCGATCACGAGCGCGACGTCGCATTGCGGCATCTCCGGGTTGATCTCCTCCATCTCGACCAGGGCCGAGTAGGGGATGTTGGCCTCGGCGAGCAGCACGTTCATGTGTCCCGGCATGCGCCCGGCGACCGGGTGAATCGCGAACTTGACCGACACGCCGCGCTTTGTGAGCTGGTCATACAGCTCCTGCACCTTGTGCTGCGCCTGCGCCACCGCCATGCCATATCCCGGGATGACCACGACGAGATTCGCCTGCTCCAGCAGCTGCGCCGCCCCTTCGACCGACTCCTGCTTCCAGACCTTCTGTTCGCCTCCCGTCTTCGCTTTGGCCACAGTGCCGAACGCCCCGAACAACACGTTCGTGAAGGAGCGGTTCATCGCCCGGCACATGATGATCGAGAGGATGAGGCCGCTCGAGCCGTCGAGGGCGCCCGCCGTGACGAGCAGCGCGCTGTTGAGCACGAAGCCCATCGCGACCGCCGAGAGTCCCGCGTAGGAGTTCAGGATCGAGATCACGGTCGGCATGTCGGCGCCGCCGATCGGGATGACCAGGAGCACACCGAACAGCAAGGCGAGCCCCGCAACCCCGAGAAAGGCGTTGCTCGCCCAGGAGGCGGTGGGGTTCAGGACGACGAGCACGCCGAGCACGACGGCCCCCGCCAGCACGCCGAGGTTGACGACGTTCTGCCCCGGATATGTCACCGGCCGCTGCGGAATCCACTTCACTTCCTGCAGCTTGCCGGTCGCCATGAGACTCCCGGTGAACGTCAGGAACCCGAGAATCACCTCGACGACGAGCGCGCTCATGCGGAATGTCGTGAAGTTCTCGGGACCTTCGTTCTGCCAGAGGAAGAATTCCGCGGTGCCGACGAGGCCGGCGGCGAGGCCGCCAAATGCATGCGACAGCGCCGTCCGTTGGGGAACCGCGGTCAGCGGAACCCGCGACAGCGGTACCCCGACGATGAAGCCGGCCGCGATCGCGAGCAGGATCGCTCCGTGATGCACGATCTGGGGCTGGATCCAGGTCGCGCCGACGGCCACCGTCATCCCGATGACGCCCGCGTACACCCCGCGGCGGGCGGTCTTGGGGTCGTTCATCCAGTTGAGCGCGAAGATGAACAGTGCGGTCGCGGCGATGGCCGCGAACTGCCCGATCGCCGCGATCATTGTTTCTTGAACATCTTCAGCATGCGGTCCGTGATCAGAAACCCGCTGACGATGTTGGTCATGGAGGCGAACAACGCCACGGCGCCGAGGATGCGGATGACTCTGGGGTAATCACCACCCGCCACCGTGAGCGAGCCCACCACGGCGATGGCCGAGATGGCATTGGTCAACGACATGAGCGGCGTGTACAGCAGCCGCGACACCCGGCGGATGACGCCGAGGCCGATGAACGTCGCCAGCACGAACACGAACAGCATGGACCAGTAGCCGGTCATACCCTCAGCACCTTTCCGTCGTGAGTGACGCAGGCTGCCTTGGTGATTTCGTCCGCGAAGTCGAGTTGCAATGCGCCATCTTTCGTGATGCTGCCGACGAATGTCGCGACATTGCGGGAGTACATCTGGCTGGCGTGCTGCGGGAGCGTGGCAGGGAGATTCACCGGGCCGAGAATCGTCACTCCCTGATGGACGACCGAGGTCCCGGCTTGCGTGAGCTCACAGTTGCCACCCGTTTCGGCCGCGATGTCGACGATTACCGAGCCCGGGCGCATGCCGTCGACCGCGGCGCGTGTCACTAGGACGGGAGCTCGCTTGCCGGGAATCGCCGCCGTGGTGATCACGACGTCGGCGTCCTTGACGCTTCTCGCGAGGAAATCCAGCTCCCGTTGGTGCTGATCCGCCGACAGCTCTTTCGCGTAGCCTCCCGTCCCCTCCCCTTCCATTTTCTCTTCCATCATCAGGAACTTGGCGCCGAGGCTCTCGACCTGCTCTTTCACCGCGGCGCGGACGTCGAACGCCGAAACGATGGCGCCGAGGCGGCGGGCCGTCGCGATCGCCTGCAGTCCGGCGACGCCGGCTCCCAGAACCAGTACCCGAGCCGGCGACAGCGTGCCCGCCGCCGTGACCAGCATCGGGAAGAACTTGGGAACGGTCTCGGCCGCAAGCAGCACCGCCTTGTAGCCCGCGGCGGTCGCCTGAGACGACAACACATCCATCGATTGCGCACGAGTGATACGAGGCAAGAGCTCGAGGCTGAATGCGGTCACGCGGCGCTGCGCCAGCTGCTGCAGCAGCTCCGCGTCCGTCGCGGCCTGCAGCAGTCCGATTACCACTGCCCCTTCCCGCAGCTTGCCGACCTCCGCGGCGCTGGGCTTCTGCACCTTGCAAACGATCTCGGTTGCCCAGGGGTCACCGGGCGTGGCGCCGGCTGCCCGATACGCCTCGTCGGGGAAGCCCGCCGCAAGGCCGGCGCCGGATTCGACCACGACGGTATGCCCGTCCTTCGTCACCTTCGCGACGGTGTCAGGCACCAGCGCGACACGGCGCTCCCCCGCAACGGTCTCTTTCGGGACCCCGAACTTCATCGCGTCCTCGTGAGTGTCGGTGTGAAGAACCTAAAAGGTACGACCAAAAATGAAGGAAATTTCGACCTACCCCTTCCCCAACCGGTCCCGGTCTTTCTGCTGGGTCAGCAACCGCTCCGTGAAGTCCATCCGCTCCGATAGCTCACCAAGCTGCTGCTCCAGCTGCTCCAGCCGTTCGGCCAGCTGGGCGTTTTGCGGAGAGTCGATCGCCGCGCGCCCGGAGGAGGCCGCCGGCTCCCACTCCCGCATCAGCAAGCCATCACCGTCCCGGAACTCTCCGGCGATCAGCAGCACCATGTCGTACAACCACCACATCCCCAGCCCGCCGAGCGTCACCGCCATCCAGATGCCGCTCTCCGTGCGGCCCGCGTAGAAGCGGTGCAGGCCGAACACTCCGCCCAGCACTCCGAGTATGAGCGCGACGCCGCGCGAGCGCGCGGAAGACGCTGGTGGGAGAGCGGGTTCGTCGCCCTCGACGGAGTCGTAGTGTGTGGGATAGCGACCGGTCATGCCCTCAAAATACGGCACATGACCGGGGGAAGTTACTGGGCCGGCGCGGTGACGAACGCTTCGAGCTGGGCGCGGGGGAAAGCACCGGTCTGGCGGGCTGCTTCCTTGCCGCCGCGGAACAGAATCATGGTCGGGATGCTGCGCACGCCGAAGGCCTGCTGGGTCACGGGATTGCGATCGGTGTCGAGCTTCAGCACGAGCAACTGCCCCATCCGCTCGTGCGCCAGGTCATCGAGCAGCGGCGCCATCATCTTACACGGACCGCACCAGTCGGCGTAGAAGTCGACGACCACCGGAATCTCGGTGTCGCGAATGACTTGCTGAAACGTCTCATCGGAAACGTGCAGCGGGCGGTCGAGCAGGATCGGCCGGCTGCACGACCCGCACTTGGGGCCGTCGGCCACCCGATCCACGGCGACGCGATTGAGCGTCCCGCAGAACTGGCAAGCAACGGTAAGGGTCTGCTTGGTTTCGGTATTCACGCTGCAACAACGCTCGTCGCACGCCGAATGTTCCAAGTCACGGCAGGATCGCCTCCGCTTCGATCTCGATCAGCATCGCCGGGTCGACGAACGCGCTCACCTGCACCATCGTCGTCACAGGGCGGATGGCACCGAAGATCTCGCTATGCGCCCGGCCGACCTGCTCCCAATCCTTGATGTTGGTTACGAACATGCGGGTGCGCACGACGTGGTGCAGTGTCGCGCCGGCACGCACCAGCGCCCGTTCGATGTTGCGCAGAGTTTGCATCGTCTGGACGTAGACATCCCCGACGCCCACCATCTTCCCGGATTCGTCCGTCGCGGTCGTCCCCGAGACGTGGACGACATTGCCGACGCGCACCGCCCGTGAGTAGCCGACCACGGGCTCCCAGGGCGTCCCGCTGGATATGTTCACGCGCTCTGACACTCGACCCTCCCTCTGGGTGGGCTAACCCCGGGGCGGCGCCCCGGGGTTACCGGGCGGCTCCAGTTGCAGCACATGCCGTAACGCCGGCTCCAGCTCCGGATATTGGAAGCGAAACCCCGCCGCCTGCAACCGCGCCGGAGCAAGGCGTGCTCCCCAGAGCATGGCTTCGTCCGCAGCTTCCCGCCCGAATATCCATCGCAGCGCGACCGGCGGCACGGACAGCACCGCCGGCCGGTGCAGTACCGCGCCGAGTGTGCTGGCGAATTCCGCATTCGTCACCGGATTGGGGGCTGCCGCGTTGACGGCACCGGTCAGTTCTTCGCGCGCGATCGCGAATCGATAGACGGCGAGCAGGTCATCCAGCGCGATCCAGCTCCACCAGCTCCGGCCGCGACCGATCGGTCCGCCGAGACCGAGTTGGAACGGCAAGAGGATGGTCTTGAGCAGACCACCCGAGCGCGCCAGCACGAGCCCGGTGCGCACGCGGACCACGCGAATGCCGGCTTGCCGTGCTGCGTCGGCGGCCGACTCCCACTCCCGGGCTACTCCCGCGAGGAAGCCCCGTCCCCCAGGGCTTTGCTCGGTCTGAACCTCATCGCCGCGGTCGTCGTAAAAACCCGCTGCCGACGCACACACCAGGACGCCGGGCCGTTGGGCCAGCGTCGCCAGCGTTTCGGCGAGAAGCCGCGTGCCGAGTACTCGGCTGTCGCGAATGCGTCGCTTCTTCGCGTTCGTCCAGCGACCCAGAATCGGCTCGCCGGCGAGATGCACGACGGCGTCGAACCCTTCGAGCCCCGCGCGATCGATCGATTGTCGCTCGGGATCCCAACGGACCGACGCCGTCCCCCGCACGGGTGTCTCGCCGCGAACCAGCCGTGCGACGCTGTTTCCACCGCGTTCGAGCGCCGAGACCAGGGCGCCCCCAATCAATCCTGAGCTGCCCGAAACAAGGAATCGCATAGGCCCGAGAACCTATCGGCTTGGAGCGGTGATTGGCAACCAATTGACTGACAGAGAGATACGAAGTCATCTTGCGCGAACCACTCCTTTGTAGTACTGTATCGGAACATTGATACACTACATCCATGTTCGATCAGATCGATCCACGTAGTCCTGTCCCACTCTACGCTCAAATCGCGTCCCGACTGCGACTTGCGATCGCGGCCGGCGAGATCGGATCCGGTGTGTCGCTGCCGTCCGTCCGCCAGCTCGCCTCCCGGTTACGCGTCAATCCCGCGACCGTGGTGCAGGCCTATCGAGATCTCGAAACAGAGGGCTTCGTCGAAATGCGCCAGGGAGCAGGCACGTACGTGCGCGACATCGAAGCGCAGCGTCGCGCGGGCGAGCGCGCCGACCAGGCGGTAGCGTTGGTGCGCCGCATGGTGGCGGACGCCGGGCGTATGGGTCTGACTATCGAGGAATTGGTCGCCGCGATCGGGCAGGAACTGGAGGGGCGCACCTCATGAGCAACGCCGTCGAGATTCGCGACCTCCATTACCAGGCTGGATCATTTGCCATCCGGGACCTCGCCCTCAACGTTCCGAACGGGTGCATGTACGGCTTTCTGGGACCCAACGGCGCTGGGAAGACGACGACGATTCGGCTGATGCTGGGACTGCTCCGCCCGCTCAGCGGACGCATCACCGTCCTCGGCGGCTCCATCCCTCAGGAAGCGCCGCGTGTGCTCGGCCGGACCGGCTATGTGCCGGAGCAGCCGCATCTCTACTCCGCGTTCAGCATCGACGAGGCGATGCGCTACCACGCCGCCTTCTACCGCACCTGGGATTGGACCTGGGCAACCGAGCTGCTCGGCTCCTTCGGACTTGTTCGCTCGCAAAGGCTGGCCAAGCTGTCGAAGGGAGAGATGGGCAAGCTCGAAATGCTGCTCGCGCTGGCACAGCGTCCCGAGCTGCTCGTTCTCGACGAGCCCACCGACGGCCTGGACCCGGTGGTGAGGCGCGACGTCCTGACGGCGCTGCTCGAGTTCGTATCCCAGCAAAATGCCACGGTGTTCATCTCCAGCCATCTGGTGCACGAGCTGGAGCGGATCTGTGATTGGGTGGGAGTGATGGACCACGGACGGCTCGTCGCCGAGCTGCCGATGCACAGCTTCAAGAACGGCATCAAACGCCTGCACGTGGCCTCGCCACCGGCAGAGCCCGGAGACACCCCGTTCGTGCTGCTCTCGCGGGAGCGCACCAACGGAGACGCCGAGGTCTGGGTCGTCCGGGGCTGGCAAGGCCCGATGAGCCAGTATTTCGATGGGGTGGGCGCAACGCTGCGCGATGTCGTGGATCTGGATCTGGAAGAGGGTTTCGTGGAGCTGCTGCGCACCTTCCGTGTCCCTGTGCCGGAGGAATGACGGATGTTTCGAGCGATGTTGCGCGCGCACTGGCTGTGGTCGCGGCTGTTCCTGCTCGTGTTGATGCTGGCCGCATTCGCCGCACCGCTCCTCATGGCACGGGGCTTCTCCACGCGAAACCAGCTGGGGATGATCGGGTGGGCGCTCGATGCGCAGCGGGAATATGGCTTCGTGTACCCGTTACTCGCCGGCGCCGTAGGGTTGGTCGTTGCGCTCACGGCCTGGTCCGCCGATCACCGCGGTAGACACATCTACGCGCTCTCGCTGCCGATTCCCCGCTGGAACTTCGTGCTGCTGCGGTTCGGCGC
>DATFSB010000423.1:0-22399 GCA_035262825.1 Gemmatimonadales bacterium
GTCCGCTACGGCGGCGACGAGTTCGCCGTCATCCTGCCCGAAACCGACGAGTCCGCGGCGCACCGCGTCGCGCAGCGCATCACCGACCGGTTGGCGCAGGACCTCGAGGAGCCGCCCGTGAGCGTCAGCATCGGGGTGGCGGTGTATCCGCGCGACGGCGACTCGCCCAAGGCCTTGCTGGCGACCGCGGACCGGAATCTCTACGCGGAGAAAGCGCGGCGGCGGATCCCGGTGCCGCAGCTGCCGGAATAGTTGCGGTGCGACTGGCGACCGTGTCGCTTGTCGTGCTGTCGGGACTGGCAGGCCCGCTGTCCGCGCAGCGGCCGCATCACCTCGAGCTCGGCGGATCGGTCGCCGCCACGCGCTACGATCACCTGATGGGTCTCCCCGATCATATCGGCGTCCTGGTCCACGTGGGCTATTTGCTCACGCCGGCGTTCGCGCTCGAAGCCGCGGGTGGGTTTTCCCAGCCCCAAACCGCGATCCCGTTAGAGTTTACGACGGTCAGCTGGGCCAGTGCGAGCTCGGTGCTCAACTTCCCCCTCGGCTCCCGGCAGCTGCCATACCTGCTGGCGGGCTACACCCGAATTCGGTACGGGGCGGAGCCTCCCTACGACTACGGCGACCACGCGGTGCACGGCGCGATCGGCGACCGTGTGTTCCTTTTCCCAGGGGCCGCGCTCCGGATCGAAGGGCGGGCCATTTTCGCGCCGCACACCAATCAGCGCTTCGGCGGCCGCTGGGCAGGGCATGTGGTGGGCTCGCTGGGAGTTTCTCTGTTCACGGGCGGTCGGCGAACCAGACAGGGCGCGGGCAGGTGAGCTGTCATTGGCAGTCGCGGCCCAAGGGCTCGTAACGTAAGTCACCGCCCGCCACGCCTGTGGGCTAGATGTTATAGGAGTATGCCGAGAAGCACGCGCCGCACTGACCTGCGCGACATCGTCGCCCCGCTGATTGCGCTCGCCGCCCTGACTGCCCTCGCCGCCCTGACCCTCGCGGGCTGAACACCCCGCGGGCTAGTTTCGGGGCGATGTCGCAAGCCGCCACCGACCTCACGATCACCTTGCAGGACGACCGTCCCGGTGTGCTCGCCGCGGCGATGGAAGCCATCGCGCGCGCCGGCATCAACCTGGACGGCATGGCTCAGTTTGATGGGATCCTGCACGTGCTCACGCGCGATCCCTCCGGGGCGACGCGGGCGCTGCGGGCGGCCCGGGTTCGGGTGGGCGCCGAGCGGCCGGTGCTGCTGGTCCAACTGGAGGATCAGCCCGGCGCGGGGGCTGCCGTGTTGCGCCGCCTGGCAGACGCCGGGCAGAACGTCGATTACTGCTATCTCGCGACCAATACACGACTTGTGATCGCCGGGGACGACCCGAAGCGGCTCGCCCAGGCGCTCGAGTAGTGCGCGCAAGCCCCGAGTTTCGCAAATTGACGGGCTCATGACCCCACTATCGATGATTCAGCGATTGGCCACGGTCGCTGCCCTCGCGGCGATTGTGGCGTGCGGCGCACCGAACGCCGACCCGGCGCCAGCCCCCGTAGCGGATTCGGCGAAGGGACCTGCCCGCGTCCTCACGGAGACGGTGACGGTGCGCGACAAGGATCTGGAACAGCGTGTCTCGCGTCTGGAGCTCACGCTGCTGGAGCGGGACGCCCAGGTGGAGGATCTGCAGAACCGCCTCGAAGAGACGCGGCGCGAAGTCGTGCGCTCGATGGCGAAAGTTCAGACGCTCGCGACCCGCGCCGAGGCCGCCTCGGGCATGGCGGAAGCTGAAATCGCGCTACAGACGCTGCGCTCGTCGCGGGGCGCCGGCTCGGCGGACGTGGCACGCGTGAGCAAGCTGCTGCAGGACGCGACCAACGAGTTCAACAAGCAGAACTACGGCGGCGCGCTCTACCTCGCCAATCAGGCGAAGAGCACCGCGGGCGTCGGACGGATGCGCAGCTCCGGCGACGCCTCCTCGCTGCGACCGGGCGAGGTCCCGTTCGCTTCGCCTGTCGGTCTGCAGGCGTCATCCCGCTGCAAGCTGCGCGAAGGACCCGGGACGACATACCGGGTGCTCGCGACCCTCGAAGCCGGCGCTCAGCTCAAGGGGCTCTCGCACGTGGACCAGTGGGTGCGCGTGTCGACCGACAGCGGTCCGTCGGGCTGGGTGTTCTGGAACCTGGTGCAGCGGCGGGCGGACGCGGGCAGCAAGTAGGCCGCGCCCGGCGGATCAGCCGGCGCGCTCCTGCGGTTTCCCACGAACGAGCTTGAGTCCCGCGCGGCGCACCTTGTCGCGCCCTTCGCGCTTCGCCTCGTACAGCGCTTCGTCGGCGGCGCCCACGACCTGATCGGCGGTCTCGCCGTGCAGCGGGAACTCCGCCACCCCGATGCTCACCGTCATGTGTCGTCCGTGGAATACCTCGGCAGCGATCCGGGTGCGGATCCGCTCGGCGATATCGAGCGCCTCGCTCATTCCGGTTTCGGGCAGCAGGACGAGGAACTCTTCACCGCCGTAGCGGGCGACGAAATCGACTTCGCGCGTCGCCTCGCGCAGCAGCGTGGCGACCTTGCTCAGCACGGCGTCGCCGGCCTGGTGGCCGAAGCTGTCGTTGTACTTCTTGAAGTGATCGACGTCCACCATCAACACGGCGAAGGTGTGCTTCAACCGCTGCGAGCGGCGCGTCTCGTCGGTGAGCGTTTCCATCAGGCGGCGCCGATTGTAAAGGCCGGTGAGCCCGTCGGTCACCGACAGCCGCTCCAGCTCCTCGTTCTTGCGTCGCAGCGTCTCGTTGGCGGCGTCGAGCGCTTCGCGACCCTCGCGCAACCGCACCACCATCGTGTTGAACATCTTCGTCAGGTAGCCGACCTCCCCGCCGGAGTGGACCGGGAGATCGACGTCCAGGTCGCCGGCGGCGACCTTGGCCGCCCCCTTCGTGAGCCGGTCGAGCGGCCGCACGATGAGCAGCCCGAGGAAGTAGGCGATCAGGCCGATCCCGGCGAGCAGCGCCGAGGGGAGCAGTAGCATCAGCCGGCGCAGCCGCGTCACCTTGCGGAAGGCGGCGGTTGCGGGTTCTTCGGCCACGACCGCCCAGCGCAGTCCGGGCTCGCGATGCAGGGTGCCGACGACACGCTGGCGGTCGTAGCTGCGATACGAGGCCAGCGTGGTGTCCCGCGCGATGAGATCCTGCAAGGCCGGCTCCGACAACGGGATCCCCGAGCCGCGGCCGGAGACGATCGTCCCGCTCGTCGCCGAATCGGTCGTGACGAGGAAGATCCGCCCCGAGTCGGACGGCGCGTACTGCTTGAACATCTGGTCCATGGTGCCGAGGGAAATCTTCGCCGTCAGCGCGCCGAGAAAGCGGCCGCTCGGGACGTGGATCGGAACCGCGACGACGACCAGCGTCGTGCCGAGACCCTCGTCTCGGTAGGGATCGCCGATGGCTGGCCCGTCATTGAGCACGTCGTTCGTCCAGTGCGGGGGCATCTGCACCTGACGGATCTGGCGGGAGCTTGTCGCGATCACCTTGCCCGCCGGATCGACCACCATCAGCTCGACGTATTCGCCGAACCGCTCGCGAACCGAGTTGAGGTAATCATTGAGGCGGCGCTGGCTCGGGCCTGCGGCGCCGCGCCGAGCAGTGAGCTCCAGGTTTTCGGTCACCTCGTACGAGGTGGCGAAGGTGCGCAGCTCGACGAGTCGCTCCTTGAGCCACAGCCCGACGGCGTGGGCGCTCTGCTTGCTGGCGCCGACGACTTCCTGGGCGACTTTGTCGTTTACGGACTCTTTGAGGCGGGAATAAGCGATCCAGGCGGTGATAATCGAGGGGACGAGCGTCGCGAAGACGGCGAAGAACAGGATGCGGCTCCGGATGCTGTCGAGGCGCAGCACCCGAGAGGGCTTGGAGATCGACTGTTCCAGCTCGCTAAACCGCATGGCGCTCCCATGAGTCGCAGCAATGATTCACTCTCGACCCATCCCCGCAAGTAGGGTGCCGAAATCCCGGCGTGGAAGGTCAATCGTACGAATGAGTTGGCGCTCCAGCATACCTGCGACAGGGGAGCAATATGCTGTGAGCCTGGTCACGAGGCGAGTGCGCCATGCAATCACGCCAAAGCCGCCGGTTGGCGCACGGCAGCGCTTGCACGAGGCCCCCTGGCGCACCGGCGCAACCAATCCATGACAATGTCCGTCTAATGCTCAGCCTGCGAAACGCCCGAGTCATTCTGTCACGATCGAGGTGACCATGTCGACACGCTCCTCCCTCAGCACTCTGCTGCTCCTGGTGGCCGCCCGCGCGCTCGCCGCCCAGGAAGATCCCGACGAATGGTTGGCACAGTGCCGGCACGGCTGGTACGATCGCGCCCGGGTCTGCGTCGTCCGCGAGACGGGATTCCGGCCAACCGGTGGCACGCTGCGTGTCGATCCGAGTGAGAACGGCGGCGTCGCGATCTACGGATGGGACCGCGATTCGATCGCCGTGGTCGCGAAGATCGAGGCTCAGGCCGGCTCAGAGGACGCGGCCCAGACGCTCGCCGACGCCGTGCGCATCGAAGCGGCCGGGAAGGAGATCACGGCTCGCGGACCGGAGAGCGAGCGCCGCGCCTCGTGGGCAGTCAGCTTCGACGTGTATGTGCCGCGCCATACCGATCTGTCACTGTCGACCGAGAATGGGCCGCTATCGGTCGAGGACGTCACCGGCGCGATGCAGCTGCATGCGATCAACGGTCCCGTCACGCTGCGGGCGGTGGGCGGCGATGTGACCGCGCGAGTGCAAAATGGGCCGCTGTCCGTCGAGCTGTCCGGTGCGCGCTGGAACGGCCCCGGGCTCGATGCTGAGGCACAAAACGGGCCGGTGAGCCTGGGCATCCCTGACGGCTACAACGCGCGTCTCGAGACGGGCACGGTGAATGGTCCGATGAACCTCGCCTTTCCGCTCACCGTCACGATCCAGGGACGCATGACGAACCGGATTCACACCACGCTGGGCGACGGCGGGCCGCCGATCAGGGTAGTGACCACGAATGGGCCGATGTCGATTCATCATTCGCGGAGCTGAACCCGCCGTAGAGTAGTACGACGGCACGTTGTACGAGTCCAGTGAACCCCTCGTACAACGTGCCGTCGCATCACGTAGCGTCGTTACCTTCCCCACATGTCGCAGCCTGTTCTGCCGCACGGATTCCGGGGCGAGCTGATCGCGATGGCGCGCATCGCGACGCCGGTCGTTGTGGTGCAGGTCGGCTGGATGGCGATGGGCGTCGTCGACACGCTCGTGGTCGGGCGCGTCTCCGCGGACGCGATGGCGGCGGTCGCCCTCGGCAATCTCCTCTTCCTCGCCATCTCGATCTGCGGGATGGGCGTGCTGATGGGACTCGATCCCGTGGTATCGCAGGCGATCGGGGCCGGCGAGCGCATCGCGGTCGCACGCAACGCGCAGCGCGGCGTCGTCTTGAGTGCCGGTCTCACGGTGGTTTCGACCATCGCCCTGCTGCCGGTGCGCCCGCTCGTCGGGTTGCTCGGACAACCGCCGCAGGTGGTCCCGCTCGTCGCCGGCTACACCTACGTCGCGATACTGGGATTCCTTCCTTTCTATGTGTCGGTGCTGGCGCGGGTGCTGCTGCAGGCGACGGGAAACATCCGCCCGATGGTGTGGGCGATGATCGCCGCCAACGTCCTGAATCTGGCGCTGAACTGGGTGTTCGTGTTCGGGCATCTGGGGGTGCGGGCGTTGGGGGCGATCGGGTCGAGCTGGGCGACGACGTTGTCGCGCTGGGCCCTGGCGCTGTTTCTGGTGGCGTTCGCGTGGCGCAGTCTCGGAGAATGGTTCCGGCCGTGGCGTCCGGGAGCACTCGATCTCGGAGCGCTCGGCCGCCTGCTGCGCATCGGCGCGCCGATCGGGGCGCAGTACGAGCTGGAGCTGGGGATCTTCAGCCTGGTCGGCGTGCTGATGGGTCGGCTCGGCGCCGGTGCCATGGCGGCGAACCAGGTGGCGCTGAACCTCTCGTCCATCACGTTCATGGTCCCCCTCGGTGTGTCGATCGCGGGGGCCGTCCTCGTCGGTCAGGCGATCGGCAGGGGCGACTCGACCGAGGCGCGCCGCGCGGCGCTGGCGGCCTTGGCGTGCGGCGTCGGGTTCATGCTGCTCAGCGGGATCGCCATGCTCTCTTTCCCGGGTCTGCTCGCCCGCGCGTATACCTCGGACCCTACCGTGCAGGCGATCGCCGCGACGCTGATCCCGCTCGCCGGAATCTTCCAGGTGTTCGACGGCACGCAGGTGGTGTCGATCGGGATTCTCCGCGGCACCGGGGACACGCGCACGCCGCTGATCGTGAACGTCGTCGGCTACTGGCTGATCGGGCTGCCGCTCGCCGCGTACCTCGGACTGGGTACCGCACTGGGCCCGCAGGGCTTCTGGTGGGGACTGGTCGTCGGGCTTGCGGTCGTCGCGCTGATTCTCGTCGCCCGGGTGCGGGTGAGACTGCGCGGCAAGCTCGAGCGCCTGGTGGTGGAGAGTACCGCGACCGCGGAGGCGTGAGGCAGACGATCTATCCAAGTGCGCACAGACAACGTACCGTCGTACCACTTATCGCGTGGAGCCCGCCATGTATCTCTCGCGTCGTGAGTTCGTGCAGTACGCCGCCGTCACCGGCTTGGCCGCACCGCTGTCGGCCGCCGGCCTCGCTGCCGAACCGTCCGAGGTCGGGAGGACGCCGGCACCGCCGGCCGGGCCACCGCCCCCCTTCGAGCTCGAAGAAATCACTCTGCAGCAGCTCCAGGACGGCCTGAAGAGCGGCAAGTACAGTTCGCGCCGCCTCGTCAGCGCCTACCTCACGCGCATCCAGCAGATCGATGGACAGGGTCCCACGCTCCGGTCCGTGATCGAAACCAACCCCGATGCGCTGGCGCTGGCTGATGCCGCCGACGCGGAGCGCAAGGCGGGCAAGGTGCGGGGACCGCTGCACGGCATTCCGGTCCTGATCAAGGACAACATCGCCACCGGCGACAAGATGAAGACGACCGCCGGGTCGCTCGCCCTCGCGGACGCGCCGGCCCCGCGTGATGCCGCGGTCGCGCGGCGGTTGCGCGATGCCGGCGCCATCATCATCGGCAAGACGAATCTCTCGGAGTGGGCCAACTTCCGCTCGACGCATTCGGTGAGTGGGTGGAGCGGGCGGGGGGGCCTCGTGAAGAACCCCTATGCGCTGGACCGCAACGCCTGCGGGTCGAGCTCGGGGACGGGCGCGGCCATCTCGGCGAATCTCGCCGCCGTCGGTGTCGGCTCGGAAACCGACGGCTCGATCGTCTGTCCCTCGGGAGCCAATTCGCTCGTCGGGATCAAGCCGACACTCGGTCTCGTCTCCCGCTCGGGTATCATCCCCATCTCGCACACCCAGGACACGGCGGGGCCGATGGCCCGGACCGTGGCCGATGCGGCGGCGCTGCTCGGCGTGCTCGCGGGGGTGGACCCGGGTGACGCCGCCACTGCCGCGGCGAGCGGGCATGTCGAGGCCGACTACACGAAGTTCCTCGATCCCAACGGGCTGAAGGGCGCTCGCATCGGCGTCGCGCGGGCCAAGTTCTTCGGCTATTCCAGCGTCACCGACAAGCTCGTCCAGGCCGCGATCGACGCGATGAAACAGGCGGGCGCGGTGATTGTCGACCCGGCCGACATTCCGCACACCGGCGAGTACGATGACGCCGAGTTCACCGTCCTGTTGTACGAATTCAAGGCCGACCTGAATGCGTACCTGGCGGGGCTCGGTGCCCCGGCGCCCAACAAGACGCTCGCCGATCTGATCGCGTGGAACGACAAGAACCACGACCGCGAGCTGCAATACTTCGGTCAGGAAATCTTCACGATGGCCCAGGACAAGGGCCCGCTGACGGACGACGCCTACGTCGAAGCGCTGGCTCATTGCCGGCGCCTGTCGCGGACCGAAGGGCTGGACGTCGTGTTCGCGAAGGAGAAGCTCGACGCGCTGGTCGCGCCGACGGGGAGTCCCGCCTGGACGACGGACCTGGTCAACGGCGATCACTTCCTCGGCGCGTCGTCGACGCCGGCGGCGGTTTCGGGATATCCGAGCATCAGCGTTCCAGTCGGGTACGCCCGCGGCCTTCCGGTGGGGATGTCGTTCATCGGAACGGCGTGGAGCGAGGCGACGCTGATCCGCCTGGCGTACGCCTACGAGCAGGCGGCGAAGCCGCGGCGCGCGCCGCGTTTCCTGCCGACGGCCGACCTCGCGGCGCCGTGACCTCGAAACGGGACACCGCCTTGCACACGACACGAAACGGCGGCAAGATACCAAATTCTGCCGTCGTGTTCCGGTACAATCAGCTTGGAGGGGCCGTGGGCAAACGTATTTGTCTGCTGATGGTCGCGTTGGTCTGTGGCGCGGCCGGGGCGTGGGCACAGGGTGGAGCAGGCAGCCGTCAGATCACGGGCGTCGTGACGGCGAGCGGCGGGGGCCCGATCTCCGGTGTGAACGTCACGGTGTCGGGTACCGCGTTCGCCGCGGTGTCGCACGACGATGGGCGGTACAGCGTCAATGCACCGGCGGGAGCGGCAACGCTGGTGTTCCGCCGCATCGGGTTCAAGCGCAGAGAGGTGACCGTGGCCGCGGATCAGGCCGGCACCGACGTGCAGCTCGAGCAGGACATCTTCAATCTCGAGGCCGTCGTGGTGACGGGACAGCAGACCGGCGTCGAACGCCGCAACGCGGCGATTTCGTCGACGACCCTCGCGGGTGCCGAAGTGGCATCGATCCCGGCGCCGGCGCTCGATCGGGCGCTGCAGGGCCGCGTTCCCGGTGCGTATGTCCAGCAGAATTCCGGAGCCCCGGGCGGCGGCACGCAGGTGCAGATCCGCGGGTCCAATACGGTGGTCGGGTCGGCCGATCCCCTGTATGTGGTGGACGGCGTGATCGTGAGCGACGCGTCGATCTCCACCGGGCTATTCGCGATCACGGCCAGCGGCAACCCACAGTCGACGCGCAACGACGGTGAGAAGCAGGATGACGCCGTCAACCGGATCACCGACCTCAATCCCAACGACGTCGAGTCGTACCAGGTGCTGCGCGGCGCCGCGGCGACCTCGATCTACGGATCGAAGGGCGTGAATGGCGTCATCATCATCACCACCAAGCGGGGCCAATCGGGCAGGCCGCAGGCGTCGATCACGCAGCGGCTGGGATTCTCCGAGCTGCAGCGTGGTCCCGGCACGCGGGCGTTCACGGTCCCTGAAGCGCTCGATCAGTTCGGCGATACGGCGCTGATCCAGTCCTACGAAGTGAACGGCGTTCTGCCGACGTACGATCACCTCCGCGAGCTGGCTGGCAACAAGCCCCTGTCCAATGAGACGCAGATCGATCTCTCGGGTGGATCGGCGGGGACGCGGTACTTCCTATCGGGCGAGCTCAAGAACGACGGCGGCATTATCACGAATACCGGTGCCCAGCGGCAGTCGATCCGGGCCAACGTCGACCAGAGCTTCGCCGACAAGTTCAATCTCTCACTGACGTCGGCGTTCAGCCGCACGACGACGCAGCGTGGCTTCACCAATAACGACAACTCTGGGGCGAGCGTGACGTACGCGATCGCGTACATCCCGGGATTCGTGCCGCTGAAGCCGGTGAACGGCGTGTACCCGAATCCCGGCGGCTTGAGCTACATCGGCGCCAATCCGCTGCAGTCGACGGCGCTGGGGCACAACGACGAGACGGCGATCCGTTTCGTGGGCGGCCTCAACCTCAAGTGGCAGGCACTGCAGACGGAGCGGCAGAGCCTCTCGATCGTCGGGGCCGGGGGCGCGGATTTCCTCCATCAGAAGGACGACATTCTTGCTCCACCGGAGCTGTTTTTCGAGCAGGCACAGGCCAGGCCCGGCCGCTCGGTGCTCAACAACGCCGATGGACGGAATGTCAATTGGAATCTGAACGGGATCCACACCCTGACGAGCAGCAGCTGGACGGCGACCACCTCGGCCGGGATCCAGTGGGAAGACCGGACCCTATCCCGCTCGCGCCTGGTCGGTAGCGGACTGCTCCCCGGTCAGGAAAACGTCACGCAGGGCTCGGTCCTCCAGGGCTTTGAGGAGAACACGCACGAGCGCACCGTGGCGCTCTACGGCCAGGAGCAGTGGCTCGGCATGGATCAACGACTGATGCTCTCCGGCGGTGTCCGAGCCGAGCGCTCGAGCGCGAACGGCGATGTGAACAAGTACTACTTGTTTCCATCGCTGTCGGGATCGTACCGCTTCCCCGGGCTCGTCGGGCAGGGCAGCGACGTCAAATTGCGGCTCGCCTACGGTGAGACGGGCCTCCAGCCGCTGTTTGGCCAGAAGTTCACGACGTTGCAGGGCGGGGTCGTGATCGGGGGCAATGTCGGCACCACGGTCGGAGCCGTTGCGGGTGACCCGACGATTCGCCCCGAGCTCACCAAGGAAATCGAAGCCGGCGTGGACGCATCGTTCTGGAGCGGTCGCGCCGACCTCGAGTTGACGTTGTATACACGCAAAACCAGCGATCTGCTCGTGCCGGTGACGCCGCCGCCGTCGAGCGGTTTCTCACTGGCATTCGTCAATGGCGGAGCGATTCGCAATCAGGGCCTCGAGATCGGTTTGGGAGTTACGCCCTACCGTTCGACGAACGCCAACTGGCTGCTCCGCGCGACGTTCACCTCGCTGCGCAACAAGGTGCTGGAATTGAATCTCCCGATTCCTGCCTGCCAGAATTTGAGTGATACGACCTGCGGATTTCGGCCGGCCAACGCGGGGTACGGACTGTCCTACGGCGAGTTCTTCGTGCAGCGCGGCCGCCCGATCACGCAGATCATCGGCGTCGACGATCAGGGGAACACGATCTACATCGGGCAGGTGAATCCCAAGTTCCGCTTGGCGGTCACCAACGAGTTCACCTACCACCGCGCGTCGTTGTCGTTCATGTGGGACTGGCAGGACGGCGGGGTAGCGCAGAACCAGACGTTGTCGCTGTACGACTGCAATGTGCTCGCGCCGGATGACGGCCAGCCGTCTGGCCAGGCGCGGGTGGACGCGTGCCTCAACACCGGCGACGCACGTCCGTTCGTGCAGTCGACCTCGTTTCTCAAGCTGCGCAATGCCCAGTTCTCGCTGGATCTGCCGGAGCGGTTCGCCGCCTGGTTCGGTGCCAAGTCGGCGCGGGTGAGCGTTGAGGGCGTGAACCTGATTACGATCACGAATTACTTCGGCTACGATCCCGAGGTGTCGAACTACGGCGCGCAGTCGATCACGCGCAACATCGACCTCGGTCCGTATCCGCCGTCACGCCAGTTCTTCTTCTCCATCAAGGCGGGGTTCTGACCATGCGCACGAGACTATTCGCCGCTCTGGCCGGGCTCCTCGTGGTGGGAGCCTGCAGCTTCGACATTTTGAATACGAATCAGCCGACGCAAGATGACCTGATCAACAATCCCACGCGGGACAAGCTAGCGGCGGCGGCCACTGGGTTGTTCGCGAGCGCCCGCACCGGCATTCAGGGGTTCATCTGGCGGCTTGGTTCGATGGGCCGGGAGGGGATCAACCTGTCCGGGAACAACCAGCCGGATTTCATCGAACCGTATTTCGGCCCGATCAACGGGGGCGGATCGTTCGGCGGGACGCAGTGGGGTGACCGCTACGCGGCCATCCGCAGCGGTAACATCTATCTCGCCGCCCTCGCCAACGACAACGATCTCTCCGCCGCCGAGAAGTCGGCCTCGAGCGGCTTCGCCAAGACGTTGAACGCCCTCGCCCTCCTCTACATCGTCGAGGCGCGCGCCCAGCTCGGCGCCCCGGTCGATGTCGGTCACGACGTCGCCGCGGGGCCTGCGCCGTTTGTATCGGAGGATTCCGTGTACGGCTACATGCTCGGTCTCCTCACCAGCGCGCAGAGCGACCTCGCGGCGGGCGGCTCCGGGTTCCCGTTCCCGGTTCCTCCAGGATTTGCGGGATTCGATACGCCCGCGACGTTCATTCTGTTCAACCGCGCGCTGGCGGCGAAGGTGTACAGCCTACGGGCGACGGCGGGGTGCGGCGGCAACGCCGCCACCTGTTACACCGCCGCCCTCACGGCACTGGCTGGGTCGTTCATCGATCCCACTCCGGCCGCGTTCTCGTCGGGGGTCTTCTTCGATTACTCGACGGCCCCAGGGGACGCACAGAATACGCTGTCCGATCCGCCGACCGGGCTGACGTTCTTCGCGTTGCAGGACAACATCACCGACGCGGATACGCAGACGACCGGCTTAAAGGATCAGCGCGTCCTCGACAAGCTCATGCCGGCGGTCGATACGCAGCTATTGAGCGCAATCGCCGACATCCCGGGGGAGCTGAAATTCACGGTTTTCATGACGGGCGGCGCCGCGGACCCCGGTCACTCGATCCCCATCATCCGCGACGAGGAGTTGGTGCTGTTACGCGCGGAAGCGGAATGGTTCACGGGCGCCAAGGCGGCCGCGCTCACAGACCTGAATCTGGTACGCCAGAATTCTGGGGCGTTGCCGGCCTCGACGGTCGGAATCGGCGACCCCGACGCCGCATTCGTGACGGCGCTACTCTACGAGCGTCGCTTCTCGCTGCTGTGGGAGCAGGGTACCCGCTGGATCGATGCACGGCGCTTCGGGCGGTTGGCCGGCATTCCGCCCGCTGCGGCCGGCGGGAATGTCGTGTCGGTGATGCCGATCCCGAAGTCGGAATGCGATGCCATCGGCCTCTCGCTCGGACCGTTGAGTACGGATCCGAACGTGGTGACGTGCACGCCCCTGGCGCCGTAGAGCGGTAGGAGACGGTAGGGGACGGTAGGAGACGGTAGGGGGGATGCAATGACCCCTACCGTTTCTCCTACCGTCCCCTTTTCAGAAGTCGATCTCCACGCCAATCCGTGCGGTCCGGCCCGGCGCATTGAACTGCGCCGTGCCGAAGAACGCCTCGTAGTAGGCGTTGAGCGCCGTCGTCTGCTCGGTCATGTCGTACACCCCGTCTCCATTGCCGAAGCGGCCCTCGACCCGCCGCAGCACGGCACAATCGACTGTGCCCGCCGCGGTCGCCGTCCAGGTCGAGCAGTCGGGCCGGAGATCGATGGCGTTGCCACTGATTAGTACGCCGTTTGCCTGTGCCTCGATGTGAAGGCTCGAAAATTCAGGCGACATGATGAGCGCTTGAAAGATCGTGTCGGTTTGACTTCCGGTTCGAACGAACGCTCCGAGCACGTTGCGGAAGTCCAGTGCATTTCGGACGTCGGCGAACAGCGTTCCTTCGAGGTGTTGCAGCCGCACACTCTTGGTGAGTCTCAGGTCGATCATGCTGGTCCACGGCAGCCGTTGTAAGGCATTGATGGAGTAGACCGGGAATTCGTCATCGCCGTTCGGGACGGTTGCCAGGCCGGGGATGTAGGGGAGCCCACTGTGAGCGTTGAGCGAGCCGACTGCAGTGAACCCCCGCGGGGCGATCACCTGGATCAGGGCCGCGAATGCCTGAGCCGAGAATCCCTCGCTGTGCTCGAATGAGTAGACGAGTCGGCCCGACAATGCTCCGGGCGGAGCCCATTCCACATTGGCTTCGATACCATTCGTCGCAAGCGAGTCGAGGGCAGTGAGCACGTTGAGGTTCACAGAACGCCCCGGGTTAGCGGGGTCATTGAACGCTCGGATTCGATAGGGATACAAGGCGCGCGTCACGTGATAGCCATCGACACCGACTCGGAGCTGTGTGGTGAGGGCCCGACTCACGCCAACCTCGGCGGTGGTCACCCGAATGTATTTCACGTCCCGCCCGAATGGAGCCGAGGTGTTGCTGAAGGACAGATCGTTGTTGGATCCTCCGAAGATCAGGTTGGAGGTCGGTGGTTCTGTAGTCTGGCCGACACTGAGTCGCACCGTCGTGTGGGGCCACGGGAGGTACGCGAGTTGGAGCCGTGGTGAAAGGGAGTTCGTTGCCGGGGCGGTCCGGTACACGCGGGCGAGCGACGCCGCGTACGCGGTGTCGTCCGTCGCGGTCTGTGCGCCCCAGGCGGGATTTGAGAAGATCCGCCCCGGAACGACCGGAAGGATCCCACCAGGTGTAAAGTGATCGAACCGCAGACCGAGTTCGACCACGATTGGGCCCCAGTCCAGTCGATCTGCAGCGAACACCCCGAGCCGCTGCGGATGGGCGATCCAGGCATCCATGTCGATCTGGTTCAGCAGGTCGGATTGATACATCCGTTGCGAGGCGTGGTCGTAATCGACGCCGGCCCGCACGCGTTGTCTGGACGGGATTGCCCACTCGGCCCAAGCGCGTCCGTTGAAGCGGTTCTCTGTTTCCAGGGATAACGAGCCATCGCTTCCCCCGGTAGGCCATCCGGAAACCAGTCCGTAGGGATTGAGCCGGTAGGGTTGCACGTTCCGCAGACTGGTCTGATTCAAAAACGGGACGCGCAAACCCGCGTTAGAGCGAATGTTGCGGATGATCTGATCGGTGACCTGAGGGATACTGTCACTGCCGAGGAAGGCGAGGGAGGACCACTCGATGCCGAGCGTCGGATCGGTGCTGGCGCTCTGGGAGGCAGCGGTGAGCAATCCGCTGCTAGACCCCTCGTGCGCCAGCGCAGCGACAACGTGCAACGAAAGTGTCGTGCGAGGCTGCCCCAGGGACCCGGTCCAGCCCGCGATGAGCGCTCGGCCACTGGTATGCGCCCCTGAAAACAGAGCAGTATCCCCTACGTCGCTGCCCGGGAAGAAGCGCTGCTGCAGATCGTTCACAAGGCCTGTGATCGTCAGTTGTGATCCAGCGCCAGCATTGAGTACGAGTTTCGCCACAGCCCTGCGCTCCGTGAGCCAGTCGAGCGGCCGGCGCAACCCGGTCGTCTCGATGAAGCTCGGAATGGCGACGGTATCGACGATGGTATCCACGCCACCCCAGACGAAGGCTGGCACCTTGTCGGAACCCCATCCACGGTACGCTGAGCGTTGCCCGGTTACCTCGCCGGCTGCGAACCAGCGGACACGAGGGCCCGCTGGACCACTGATCGCGCCGGAGAATCGGTTGTAGCCGACACTGGAGTTGGCGCCCAATGGCGCGTCCGTCGCGGCCCGCAGTCCTCCCTCCAGGTGATTCCCTCCCGTTCGCGTTCGGTATTCGATGACACCGCCACCGGCACCGTCGGCGAGGTCGATGTCGGGCACTCCTCGCGTCACGGAAAGCGTCTGCACCGCCGCCAGTGGCAGGGTGATCCCCGGGGTCCCGGTGATCTGGTTCCGCACCGGTACGCCGTCGATGTAGACGGTGGTAGCTTCGCTGCCGCCGCCCCGGAGGTGCAGGCCCGTGCCTGCGCCGATTCCAAACGCAATCCCTCGCCGGATGAATCCTGGCGTGAGGGTCAGCGCCTCGCGCGGGTCATCTATAGGCAGCTGCTGGAGCAGGGAGTCTGTGAAGACGGTCCACGCACCGTGCCAGCGGGCGGTATCTGGCGGAGACGGAGAAACGGTGTCGACTTGCGAAGCCGCAGGACTCGCCTGCAGCATTCCTGCGAGGACCACGAACGTCTCGACGCGCATCACACCTCCAGCAGAAATGGTCACGCCATACGGTAGGGTGGAGGAGACTGATGGAACAGAGGGTCAAACGCCTACAACGGCTGGCGGAGCTCTGGGACTCGGCTTTTCGCGTCCCCGGCACACGCGTGCGGGTCGGTCTCGATCCCATCGTCGGCCTGATCCCGGGAATCGGCGACGCGGCCGGCGCCCTGGTCTCGGCCTACATCGTCCTCGAGGCCGCGCGGCTCGATGTCCCCGGAGCCACGTTGCTGCGCATGCTCGCCAACGTCGCGATCGACGCTCTGCTCGGCTCCGTTCCGGTCATCGGCGACATCTTCGACGTCGGCTGGCAGGCGAACATCAAGAACGTCGCCTTGATCGAGCACCACATCGCCGATCCGCACGATGCGCGGCGCGCCAGCCGCGCGTGGCTACTGCTCGTGATCGTGGTGCTCCTGCTGCTCTCTGCGGCAGGAATTGCGGCCGGATGGCTCATAGCCCGGGCGCTGATGCACTTGATCTGAGCCTCCTCCGCACAATCCTGATGTGTGGTTCCCCCTCTCCGGAACGGAGAGGGGGGCAGGGGGTGAGGACGCGTGTTTGACAGCGGTCCGCTGTACCGGTACGCTCCGGGCCGTCCATTCGACCGTGGAGGTCTGATGCGAGCGTTGTGGCACGGGTGCGCGGCCCTCGTCGTTCTCGCGGCCCCGGTATCTTCCCAGACCCGTCCTCCCCGGGATCTCGACGCCGAGGTGAACCGGGCCCTGAAGGCGTTTCAGGTGCCGGGAATGGCGATCGCGGTGGTCAAGGATGGTCAGGTGCTGCTGGCGCGCGGCTACGGGATCCGTCGCATGGGCGACTCGACGCGCGTCGACGCCGCCACGCTGTTCCAGATCGCCTCCAACACCAAGGCGTTCACGACCACATTGCTCGCCCAGCTCGTCGATTCGGGGCGCGTCGCCTGGGACGACCCCGTCACGAAATACCTGCCCTGGTTTCAGCTGTCCGACCCTTACGTGACGCGCGAATTCACGATCCGCGACCTCCTCACCCACCGCTCCGGGCTCGGCCTCGGTGCGGGCGACCTGTTGTGGTTCCATTCGAACTACGGCTCCGAGGAGATCGTACGGCGGCTGCGCACCGTCAAACCGGTGACCAGTTTCCGCTCGGCCTACGCCTACGACAACGTGCTGTATCTGGCGGCGGGTCTCGTGATCGAGGCGGTGACCGGCCAGAAGTGGTCCGACGCGGTACGCCAACGGATTCTCTCGCCGCTCGGCATGGCGGCGACGGGGACCGACATCGCGCTGATGTCGTCGGCAAACGCGGCGACGCCGCATGCGCTGAGCGCGGGCAAGCTGACGATCGTCCCCGTCGACACGATCGACGCCGTCATTCCGGCCGGCGGGCTGATCTCGAACGTGACCGACCTCGCCAAATGGATGCTGGTGCGGCTCGATTCCGGTCGGAGCGGCGGGGTCGGCGGAGCGACGCTGTTCAGCGTCGCGCAGGCGAACGAGATGTGGTCGGCGCAGACGATCCTGCCGATCGGTGACGGTCCCACGGCGCTGCGCGGGCTGCGCGCGAATTTCGCCGCCTACGGCCTCGGCTGGGCGCTGCGCGACTATCGCGGGCACAAGATCGTGACGCACGACGGCGGGCTCGCCGGGATGACCTCGCGCACCGTCCTCGTGCCGGATCAGCGCCTCGGTATCGTGATGCTCACAAACGCCGAAGAGCCGGTGTACGCGCCGCTGGAGTACGAGCTGCTCGATTACTACTTCGGTGCAGCGCGCACGGACTGGATCACGGCCTACCACAGCGTCGTCGCGCAGGGGGAAGCCAAGGCCGATTCGACGATGCGGGCCGCCGCCGCGGCGCGCGACACGACGTCCCGGCCGCCGCTGCCGCTGGCCCGCTACGCCGGCCGTTACAGCGACCCGATGTACGGCGACGCGACGATCGCGCTCGAAGGCGACCACCTGGTGCTGCGGTTCGTCCATTCCCCGGCGTTCCTGGGAGACCTGTCGCACTGGCAGTATGGCACCTTCGTCGCGCACTGGCGCGCCGCGCACATCGAGGACGCGTACGTGACGTTCACGCTGCGTCCCGACGGCGCGATCGACCACTTCACGATGGCGGCGGTGAACCCGCTGGCGGACTTCAGCTTCGACTATCAGGACCTGCGATTTGAGCCGGCCTCCGCATCGGCACCATAGACTACTCCCCTCCGCTCCGGTCCCAACCACGCGACGATGGCGCAGAGCACGAACACCGTTCCCGCGGTGACGGCCATTGCCCATGCATAGCCGGTCCTGGCGGCGATCGTGGCGCCGAGGTAGGGCATGAGCCCGGAGATCGCCGCGCCGCACTGGTAGCCGAATCCGGGGAGAACGCCGCGCACCCCGTCGGGGGACAACTCGGTGATGTGGGCCGGGATGACACCCCAGGCGCCCTGGACCATGACCTGCATGAAGAATGCGCCGACGCCGAGCAGCCACACGTTGGGCGCAAATGCCCAGAGCGGGATCAGGAGCAACGCTCCGGCCAACGCGGTCACGATCATGCGCCGCCGGCCGATGCGGTCCGACAGCCAGCCGCACACCACGCCACCCGAGAGCGCGCCGATCATGGCGATCACCGTGAGGCCGACGACCTGCGGCGTCTCGAAATGCCAGTCGCGTCGCAGGAGAGTCGGGTAGAGGTCTTGCGTGCCGTGGGACACGCCATTCATCAGGGCCATGAGAACGGTGATGTAGAGGAACGTTTTCCAGTTCGCGGTGAGCATTCGACCAAGGTCCTTCCACGACCCTGCGCGAGAGCGCTGCCACGCCTCCGACTCGGAGACCTGCGAACGGACATACAGCGCGAGGAGTGCGGGCAAACCCCCAATGAAGAACAGCGGCCGCCACCCCCAGCGGGGGAACACGAGGAAGTAGCACAGGGCCGCCAGCAGATACCCGGCGGCATATCCCTGCTGCAACACCCCTGAGAAAATGCCGCGCTGCTTGACCGGGACTTTCTCCATCACGAGCGACGCGCCCACCCCCCACTCGGCGCCCATCCCGATCCCGAACAACGCGCGCAGCACGCAGAACGTCACGTAGTTCGGCGCCAGCCCCGACAGCACCTCGACGATCGAGAAAAACACGAGATCGAGCATCAGGGGCAGTCGTCGGCCGTAGCGATCGGCGAGGAGGCCGAAAATGAACGCGCCGACCGGCCGGAAGCCGAGCGTGAGCAGCAGCGTGAAGGCGATGTCCTTGTCGCTTTTCCCGAACGTCGCGCCGATCGCCGTCAGCGTCATGACGACGAGAAAGAAATCGAACGCGTCGAGGGTCCAGCCGAGGAATCCGGCAACAACGGCGGGGCGATGGTCGGAGGGGGTCATCGGCATTGGGCCAATAGCTCCTTGAGGCGCGGGGCGAACGAGCGGCTCGAGAACAGCTTGCCGCCGTCCCGCAGCAGGATCACGTAGCTGCCCTTGAGGTAGGGCTCCAGCGACTTGACGGCGGCGAGGCTCACGAGGGCATCCCGCCGGATACGGATGAAGCGCCGGCTCCCGAGCCGCCGCTCCAGGCGCTCGAGGGTGTGGCGCACCACGTGCGTCGTTGCGCCGACGTGCAGTGTGACGTAGTTGCCGGTCGCTTCGACCCAGTCGATCGTTTCGACTTTCACGAACGAGATGCGGCCATCATGCTTGACGGCGATCTGCTCGAGCGGGGCGCCGGGCCCGATGCTGTCGAGCAGGGCGGTGAGCCTCGTTCCCGCGATCCGGGTCTGCGCCCGATCGAGCGCGGTGCGAAAGCGGTCGGGGTCGATCGGCTTCAGCAGGTAGTCCACGGCGTGCGACTCGAATGCCCGCAGTGCGTGGGCGTCGTAGGCGGTCACGAAGATCACGGGCGGCATCGCGTCCGCGCCGACCTGCTCGATTACCTCGAAGCCGTCGAATCCGGGCATCTGCACGTCGAGGAAGACAAGATCGGGCGCGTACTCCGCGATCGCCGCGACGGTCTCGATCCCGTTGGCGCACTCGGCGACGACGTGGGTATCGGGCCGCGCCTCCAGCAGCTGCCGGATCCCGGTGCGGGCCAGCTCCTCGTCATCGGCGATCACAACGCGCATCGTCATGTCATCTCGCCGGGTTCGCACGCCGCAGCGGAATGTCGAGGTGCACTGCTGTCCCGCCAGTGGGGGTCGGCGCCAGCTCGAAGCGGTGGTTGGCTCCGTATAACCGCACCAGCCGGGCGCGCGTGTTGGTCAAGCCGATGCCTTCACTCCCGGAAGGGTCTGGGGCCCGGCCCGATCCGGTGTCGCGCACCTCGATGCACAGCGTCCCGTTATCAGCGCGGGACCGGATCGTCACCTTGCCCCCTGCCGGGTTCGGCTCGATGCCATGGCGCACGGCGTTCTCGACGAGCGGCTGCAGCACCAGGGCAGGGACCAGGGCATCAAGCGTTTCGGGCTCCAGCTCGCGCGCGATCGCGAGGCGGGCGCCGAAGCGGATCTGCTGGATCTCGAGATACGGCTCGAGCTGGGCCAGCTCCTGGCGCAGCGGCACTTCGTGCGGCGTCGCGCGATCGAGCGTGGCGCGCAGCAGCTCGCTCAGCTTGAGGAGCACCCGGTTCGCCCGGGCGGGGTCGGTGGTCGTCAACACGGTGGCGGAGTTCAGCGCGTTGAACAGGAAATGCGGCTGCAGCTGCGTGCGCAGCGCGTCGAGTTGCGCCTGGGCCAGCTCGGCGCTGAGGCGGGCGGCGAGCCGCCGGTACAACACCGCCTGGTACACCCCGACGATCACCCAGTAGTACAGCGAGTTCGTGAAGCTCCCCCACACGATCCCCGGCCCGCGGGCGGCGAACCAGGCTCCGGCTTTCCCCGCCGGAACGACGCCCGCGAGATCGATGATCGCGAGGTGCGTCGCGTAGGTGGTCGTGATCTGAGCCGGGGCGATCACCAGCATGGCGACGAGGTGCGGGACGAGCGAGCGCCGTGCCACGCCGCGGTCGAACGGCCAGCGCCGCACCATGCGGACGATGATCTGCGCGAACAGCGCCCACATCGACCAGTAGACGAATTCGTGGAACACATCCCACTGCAGATCGATCGGCGCACCGCGGGACACGCCCACCAGCAAGTTCTGCGCGCTGACGAACAGCGCGACGCCGACCCAGATCCCGTAACGCGCAGCGAAGCGTTTGAGCACAGCCACATCATGCGAACTGGGACTGTAAACAGCAACGGCCCGTCATCGACCTCGGGCGTCGTTCCCGTCCGTCCCCGATCGGTCCGCGTTCGTCACTCCTCGCGCAGCAGCCCGTCACCGTTGCGTTGCCGGCAACGCCGCTCCGGCTGTACTGTGCGGCCACCTCGACTCTCTGGAGTGTGCTCGATGAGACTCGCCCTCTTCGCCGCGTGCGCCACCCTGCTCGGCGGAGTGCCCGCCGCCCGCGCGCAGACGGCGGCCGATTCGGCCGCGATCCGGGCCACGGCGCTCGACTACATCGAAGGGTGGTGGACGGGAAATGCCGAGCGCATGGAGCGCGCGCTGCACAGTCATCTGGCCAAGCGGATCGTGTTCACCGATTCGACCGGGCGCAGCCGCCTCGGCGACATGACGGCGCTCGAGCTGGTGGAGAACGTGCGGGCCGGCGGCGGGACGCACACGCCGCAGGCCGATCAACGGAAGGATGTGACGATTCTCGACGCGTTCCGGAACGCCGCCATCGTGAAGATCGACGCCGGCGCCTGGATCGATTACCTGCAGGAGGCCAAGTTCAACGGCCGCTGGGTGATCATCAACGTCCTCTGGGAGCTGCGTCCCCGCCAATAGCGGCGGTTACTGCACGTACCGCAGCACGTCGTAGAGGTAGTGGACTCCGGAAACGACGCTGGCGATACTGACCCGCTCGTCGTTGCCGTGCACTCCGTGCTGCGCGTCGGCTTCCTCGGTTTTGAACGGATCGAAGCCGTAGGTGACGATCCCGAGCGCACGGTAAGTCGGCCGGTCGGTTGCCCCGGTGAGCATCGGGGTCGTCACCTGTGCTTCGGGATCGCGCTCGTGGGCCGCGCGCACGATCGCGCGGAACAGGTCGGTCTCGATCGGGCTCTCGAGCGGCGCTTTGGGCGGGTACATCGTTTCCCAGTGGACCGCCGTGTCGCTCACGATACGGATCAGCTCGGCGCGTACTGCAGCAGTGTCCTGATCGGGGAGGAGGCGGATGTCGATCTCCGCCGACGCCTCCGACGGAATCACGTTCGTCTTGTTCGATCCCGACACCACCGTCAGCGAGATCGTGTTTCGCAGGATGGCGTTCCAGTAGACGTTGCCGGTGATCCAGGCGCGGGCCGCCGGCTGCTTCAGGGCCGCCGCGACGTCCGTCAGCCAGGCGCGTTGCCGCCCCGTGTATTGCGGCGCGACGTCGTGGAAGTATCTGGCGACACCGGGCGTGAGGTGCAGCGGCGTCTCGTAGTGGGCGAGCCGGTCGAGCGCAGCGACGAGGCGGGGGACGGGATTCTGCTTCGTGGGCCGGGACCCGTGCGACGCCACTCCGCGCACGGTGACCTTCTGCCAGAACGTCCGCTTTTCGGCGACGCCGACGCCATAATAGGCGAGCTTCCCATGATCGACCAGATTGTCGCCGCCTTCGGTCATGAGAAACTCCACGTCGCGCAGCAGGTCGGCGTGGCGCTGTACGAATACCACGGCGCCGTTGCCGCCGACTTCCTCATCGGCGTTTCCGATCAAGACGATGTCGCGATCGAGCGGGACGCCGCTGCGCTTCAGGGCGATCAGCGCCATCACCTGGACCAGCCCTTCGCCCTTCATGTCGAGCGCACCGCGCCCCCAGACGTAGCCGTCCTTCACCGCTCCCGAGAACGGATCGACG
>DATFSB010000424.1:0-2703 GCA_035262825.1 Gemmatimonadales bacterium
GCCGCACCGTCGAGATCACGATCGACGGGAAGCCAGTGAAGGTCCCTGAGGGGACGACGATTTACGACGCCTGCGTGCAGCAGGGCACCACGATCCCCACGCTCTGCTACATCGAGACGCTGCACCCTGTGAATGTGTGTCGCGTCTGCGTCGTCGAGGTGGAGGGATCGCGCGTGCTCGTCCCGTCGTGCTCGCGCAAGGTCGAGCCCGGCATGGTGGTGAAGACCAGCACCGAGCGGGTCCACCACAGCCGCAAGATGGTGCTCGAGTTCCTGGGGTCGTCCGTCGACCTCTCGACCACACCGCACGTCGCCGACTGGCTGGCCGAGTATCGAGCCGATGTCGATCGTTACGGCCCGCCCGGCTCGCCCGCCGCCGCGGGAGAGCGCGATGCGCAGCAGACGGGACATCACGCCCCGCCCGATATCGCGCACCGCGCGACCGTCGCTCAGCCGACCAAGATCGACAACGAGCTGTACACGCGGGACTATACGAAGTGCATTCTGTGCTACAAGTGTGTCGAGGCCTGTGGCACGGATTTCCAGAACACCTTTGCTATTGCCGTCGCAGGACGCGGCTTCGATGCACGGATCTCGACCGAATTCGCCGTCGAGCTGCCGAAGTCAGCGTGCGTCTACTGCGGCAACTGTATCGCCGTCTGCCCGACCGGCGCCTTGATGTTCAAGAGCGAGTACGAGCACCGCGCCGCAGGCACGTGGGACGAATCGCGCCAGACGGTGACGCGCACCGTGTGCCCGTATTGCGGGGTGGGATGCAACCTCGAGCTGCATGTGCAGGACAACGAAATCGTGAAGGTGACGTCGCCATTGGATCACGACGTGACGCGAGGAAACCTTTGCATCAAGGGGCGGTTTGGGTGGCAATACGTGCAGAGCCGCGGGCCGAGGGGGCAGCCACCAGACTGACAGCACGCCGAGCCGTCGTGGCAGACGCCAAGCCGCCGGGCCGCCGAGTGGACGCCTAGGGACGAGGAGTTAGGGTGATACTCGCCGTGGGTGAGTATAGATCGTAAGCCGGTCGCCGCGGGCGAAACCAACCAAAGTCATCTGCGATTGCTCAGCGACCCGGACGGCCAGCCCCGTCGGGCCGGAGATCGCCGCGAGCAGCGGCGCGCCGAAGACCGCGGCCTTCTGGACCATCTCGAAGCTTGCCCGACTCGTGACCAGGATGAATCCGGACTCGGGGTCGGTACGGCTTCGCAGCAAGGCGCCGATCAGCTTGTCGAGGGCGTTGTGCCGGCCCACGTCCTCCCGCACCGCTTCCACTGTCCCGTCGACACGTGCCCATGCCGCTGCGTGAACCGCGCCGGATGCCGCGTTGAGCTGCTGCTTCCCGGCGAGCGCCCCGAGCGCCTGCTCGATCGCCGCGGGGCGCACCGCCTGCCCGGCGCGGACGGTGTGCAGCGTCTTCAGGACCGCGTCGATGCTGTCGGTACCGCAGATGCCGCATCCGGTGCGGCCCGACAGACGCCGAGTGCGCGACGCGATGACCGCATCGCACGCTTCGTCGACTGTCGCCTGTACTTCGATCCCCTGCCCGTAACGAACCACTTTCACTTCACGCAAATCGACCGGCGTGCGGATCAGCTCTTCAGTGATGCTGAAGCCCGTGACGAAGTCCTCGAGGTCTGCGGGGGTTGCCATCATCACGACGTGGGGGATGGCATTGTAGACGATGACGACGGGAGTTTCTTCGACGATCTGCTCGGCGCGATCCGTGACACCGGCCGCGGACCACTGGCGCGCCGCCACCTCCAACAACGGCTTGGCGTAGCCGACCCGCGACAACCCGAGGGGATGCTCCATCTGCTCGATCTTTCCTGCCATGCTCTTCAATATAGTGCGCAGCCCGTGTAGCCTTCCTCCCCATGATTACCAAGTGGGTCGGCCTGATCATCATCGCCAACATCGTGGTGTTCTTCTTGCAGCAGCAGACCGCCGATCAGCTGCGCTCACTCGAGTTCATTCCGGCGCTGGTGCTGATCCGGCCGTGGACGTTGTTCACGTACATGTTTCTGCATGCGGACTTCGGTCACATCTTCTTCAACATGCTCACGCTGTTCTTCTTCGGGCCGCGCGTGGAAGACCGGCTCGGCGGAGCCAGGTTTCTCACGCTGTATTTCGTCAGCGGACTGTTCGGGGCGTTCACGTCGATGATCTTGAGCCCCAACGTCGGCATCCTCGGCGCATCCGCCGCCGTTTACGGGGTGCTGCTCGGATTCGCCCGCCTCTGGCCGCGGGCACAGCTGCTGATCTGGGGCATCGTCCCCGTGCAGGCACGGACCATGGTCATCATCCTGACCGCCGTTTCACTGTTCCTGGGCGGCGCCAATGTGGGCAACGTCGCCCATTTCGCGCACCTCGGCGGATTCGTGGGTGGGTGGCTGGTGATGCGGCTCATGCGGGTCCGTACCATCGACGACCGCCTGCGCCCGGTGCAGCCGGCGCGCTCCCCGACCCCTGCCCCCGGCGCGGCGCAGCGCTGGAAGCAGATTCGCCTGGAGCAGCTGCACCCCGTCAACCGCGAGGAAGCCGAGCGTGTCCTCGCCAAGCTCGAGACGCGCGGGGCCAACAGCCTCACCGCCGACGAGCAGGCGTTTCTCGACCGCTTCAGCGCGATGTAACGCCGCCGGCCGGCGCGACGGGCAGAACCCGCACCGCCGGCCCGCCGACGATCGTCGGC
>DATFSB010000425.1:0-3803 GCA_035262825.1 Gemmatimonadales bacterium
CTCCGATGACGGCAGAGGCTTCGAGGTGGATCCGGCATTCCGCGCGTACGGCGGCCACTGGGGGCTGCTGGGGATGAAGGAGCGCGCCGCCGAATTGCGCGGCACGCTGAGGGTGCGGAGCGCCCCCGGCCGCGGCACCACCGTGGCGCTACGTCTCCCCGAATGGGGAATTGCACGGCGCGTCTCCTGAACGCTTCTTGAAGCCTTTGGGAGAGCACAGTGCCCCGGCGCCAGAGTTCACCGAGTCGCAGCGACCGCATCCGCGTCCTCATCGCGGACGACCACCCCGCATTGCGTGCGGGACTCGTCGCGGTCATCCTCGCCGAAGATGACCTGGTCGTGGCGGACCAGGCCGACAACGGCGAGCAGGCGGTCGTGCTCTACCGCACGCACCGTCCCGACGTCGTGCTGATGGACCTGCGCATGCCGGTGCTCGGCGGCGTCGCGGCGACCCAGAAGATCACCGCCGAATTCCCGGACGCCCGGGTCCTGGCACTCACCACCTATCAGGGCGATGCCGACGTGCGGCGCGCGCTCGATGCGGGGGCGCGAGGATATCTCCTCAAGCACATGCTGATGACCGAAGTCATTGCGGCGATCCGCGCGGTGCACCGCGGCGAATGGGTGATCCCGCCGGCCGTCGCGGCCACCCTGGCGCAGCACAACGAGCGCGATCGGCTGACCCCGCGGGAGCTCGAGGTGCTGGGGTTCATGGTGCAGGGATTGAGCAACAAGGAGATCGCGCGCGCCATCGGGCGTACCGGCGAGACGGTGAAAATCCACCTCAAAAGCGTGTTCGCCAAGCTGCAGGTGGGCACCCGCACCGAGGCGGTACGGGTCGCCGTCAATCGCGGACTGGTCCACCTCGACTGAGCGGCTCCTCGAAGGAGCCACCCGCACGTGGTGTAGTGCGGGCGGCGCTCCGAGGTCGCTGGATCAATACGTGTTGGACGACTGGACGCGAAGGATCTGACCCCGGATCTCTCCAGCCTGATTGGCCCCGGTATGCACGTTCGTGTAGACCAGGCCGCGGTTGAACAGCGTCAGCAGCGAGTCTCCGGAGATGCTGGTCGTGCCGTTGGAGATCGGCTGGTTGAGGTCGATGGTCCCGGACGCCACCTGCCCGGATGCGACGGCCGCAGCGGTGAAGGGGTAGGCGATGTTGCCGTTCGTTCCCGCCGCGCCAAAATGGATGTGCGAGGCCACTGCGGGACCTGACAGACCGTTTACGGTGACCACGTAGCTGATCGTCCTGCCCGTGAGCGTAAACGTCGCGGTGCCGGTCGCGCCGACGGCGAGCGACGGGACCTCGTTGGCGCCGTTCAGCTGCGCGACGTATGTCGTGCTTCGCGGCGACGTGGAGTCGCTTTGGCAGGCGACAACCGCCGCTGCGGCGATGAGGGCCGCGAGCGCGGCCGAGACGAGCTTCAATTGCGTGTGCATATCCCCTCTCCTGTGTGTGAGTGATCCTGCCAGAGTCGCTGAGCAAGATCGAGAGAGGCGACGCGCCACACGATTCCCGAGGCGAGTAGTCTTTCGATTCCCCGATCGGGGGAGGGCTTCCTCTATCCACGCACCCTCGTGCGCTGCAAATTGCCGTCCATGCAAAGACTCCTCCTTTCTATCGCGCTCTGCGCCTCGATCTCCGGCTTTAGTTCCCCCTCTCCCGAAGAGCCTGCCACGAGCGCAGCGAGGGGGAGAGGGGGCCAGGGGGCGAGGACCGTCCAGGCGCCAAGCCCTCGCATCCTCGTCTTCTCCAAGACGAAGGGATTCCGCCACAACTCCATCCCCAACGGCATCGCCGCCGTCCGCCAGCTCGGCCTGGAGAACGGTTTCGCGGTCGATACCACCGAGGATGCGGGCGCGTTCACCCAGAAAAACCTGGCGCGCTACCGGGCCGTCGTCTTCCTCAATACCACGGGCGACGTCCTGAACGCGGCCCAGCAGGACGTCTTCGAGCGCTTCATCCAGGCGGGCGGCGGCTACGTCGGCGTACACTCCGCCACGGACACGGAGTACGACTGGCCGTGGTACGGCCGGCTCGCCGGCGCGTGGTTCAACGGCCATCCCGGCAATCCCAACGTCCGACATGGCCGCTACCGCGTGCTCGACACCACGCACGTGTCGACGAAGGGGATGCCCTCGAGCTTCGAGCGCGACGACGAGTTCTACAACTTCAAGTCGATCGATCCCACGATCCACGTCCTCGTCGAAATCGACGAGACGAGCTACCAGGGCGGCACCAACGGCGCCCACCACCCCATGAGCTGGTACCACGACTTCGATGGCGGCCGCGCGTGGTACACCAACATGGGGCACACCGAAGCGACGTACACCGAGCCGCTGTTCCTCCAGCACCTGCTCGGTGGCTTGCGGTACGCGATCGGCACCACGGCCGTCGACTTCAATCGCTCACGGCCCGAAGAGAACCGCTTCACCCGTGTGGTGCTCGCCGAGAATCTCGATGAGCCGATCGAGCTCGCCGTGCTGCCGGGTGAGCGCGTGCTGTTCGTCGAGCGCCACGGTTACGTCAACCTCTACACGCCCTCGGATGGACATGTCCACCGCATCGCGACGATTCCGGTCAGCAACAAGTACGTTGACTCGAGCCAGGCCGAAGACGGTCTCTTAGGGCTCGCGGCCGATCCCGGCTTCGCGGCGAACGGCTGGGTGTACATGTACTACTCTCCGGCGGGCCCCGAGGCGAAGAACGTCCTCGCGCGATTCACGATGACCGGCGATTCGCTCGACCTGGCGTCGAAGAAAGTGCTGCTCGAAATCCCCACGCAGCGGCTGCAGTGCTGCCATACCGGCGGGTCGATCGCGTTCGACAAGAGCGGCAATCTCTACCTCTCGACCGGCGACAATTCGAATCCCTTCGCCTCGGGCTACGCCCCGATCGACGAGCGCCCCGGCCGCGAGCCCTGGGACGCGCAGAAATCGTCGGCGAACACCAACGATCTGCGCGGCAAGATCATTCGCATTCACCCGGAACCGGACGGCACTTATACCGTCCCCGCAGGCAACCTCTTTCCCAAAGGCACCCCCAGGACGCGGCCCGAGATCTACACTATGGGTCATCGCAACCCGTACCGGATCTCCATCGACCAGCACACCGGTTTCCTCTACTGGGGCGAGGTCGGCCCCGACGCCGATGTCGATTCCGTGGGACGAGGGCCCAAGGGCTACGACGAGATCGATCAGGCGCGAAGCGCGGGGAACTACGGGTGGCCGTACTTCGTGGGAAACAATCAGGCCTATTACAAGACGACGGTCATCGATTCCGTCACCACGCGGGGCGGGCCGCAGTTCGATCCCGCGCATCCGCTCAACCGCTCGCCCTCGAACACCGGTCTCACCGACCTGCCGCCGGCGCGCGGCGCCTGGATCTGGTATCCCTACGGACCCTCGCCCGAGTTCCCCATCGTCGGCACGGGCGGTCGGGCCGCCGCCGCCGGTCCCGTGTTCCACCGCGAGGATTTCGCGAACGCCGCTCGGCCCTTTCCATCGTATTACGATGGCAAGCTGTTCATCTACGAGTTCATGCGGCATTGGATCATGGCCGTCACCATGGATCCGAATGGTGACGTCCAGTCCATCGAGCAGTTCATGCCGAATGCGAAGTTCAGCGCCCCGATCGAGATGGAGTTTTCGCCCAGTGGCGATCTCTACGTCCTCGAGTACGGCACGCGCTGGTTCCAGGGCAACGAGGACGCGCGCCTCGTCCGCATCGAGTACAACGCCGGCAACCGCAAACCCCTTGTCGCCGCCGCCGTCGATCACCCGAAAGGCGCGCTGCCCCT
>DATFSB010000426.1:0-2616 GCA_035262825.1 Gemmatimonadales bacterium
TCAAACTTCTTGGCGAGAATCCGTTTCCAGTGGATGTCGTCCCCGGCGATTTTCTGTAGTGCTTCTTCGCCGCCGAGGAGCGCATGGAGGGAAACGAGCCATGTTTCCCAGTGGGCCCTCTCGAGGACTCCCGCGATCACTCCCAGCTCGGACGTTTCGAGCAGACGCACCCCGCGAAGCAAGGCGGAACAGCGCATCAATCCTGCAGCGGCTAGTTGTCGCGAGGCCTGGTTGGGAGGCGATTTGAAATTGCTGGGCGCGCCGCTCGGAAAATGATCCACTCGCCGCTCGGAAACTGATCCACCTGGGGGCCTGACAGCGGGTTGCGGAGCCGACGACTCTGCAGTCCGCTAGAAGGGATGCTCAGAGTGGACCAAGTACACGTCATTCGTCACAAAGTGCTGGTGGAAGGCCGCTCCCAGCGGCAGGTCGCCAAAGAATTTGGGATTTCCCGCGTCACCGTTCGCAAATACGTCGAGGAACCCGTGCCGGTCCGGAAGGAGACGGGACCCCGGCCGCGGCCGGTGTGGGAGAAGGTCGGGGCACGGATTGAGGCGTTGCTCGGCGAGTCACCGCAGTGGACGGGCGGCAAGCAGCTGCTCACGGCCACGCGGCTGCACGAGTTGCTCGTCGGCGAAGGCCACCAGGTGGGCGTCACGCTGGTGAAAGAGGCCGTCGCCGAGTGGAAACGCCGCCGGCGCGAGGTGTTCGTGCCGCTGACGTATGGCGCTGGTGATCTCGCGGAAGTCGATTTCTTCGAGGTGCTCGTCGATCTCGACGGGACCCGCCGCAAGGCGTGGCTCTTCTTGATGCGGCTGATGTACTCCGGCCGCGACTTCGCGTGGATCTACGAGCGGCAGGACCAAGTCAGCTTTCTCGATGGCCACGTGCGCGCGTTCGCGCACTTCGGCGGCGTGCCGGCCCGGCTGGCGTACGACAATCTCAAGCCGGCGGTCACCCGGATTCTCGTCGGGGGTGAGCGGGCGCTGACGACGCGCTTTGTGGCGCTCGCGTCGCATTACCTGTTCGAGCCGTGCGTCTGTCGGCCGGGCGAAGGCCACGACAAAGGCGGCGTGGAGGCCCGCGGCAAAGCGCTGCGGCGACAGGCGCTCACGCCGATTCCGAGCGCGCCGACACTGGAAGGGATCAATCTGGCGCTCCTCGCGCGCGTGGATGCGCGGCTCGAGACCGGCCGCGACATCGCCGGCCAGACGATCGCCACGCGGTTTGCCGAGGAAGCCGCGGCGTTTCGCTCGCTGCCCCCGCCGTTTGTCGCCGAGGCGACGACCGTCGCCACCGTCTCGCCGCGGGCGCTGGTGCGGCTTGAGGGCGCGGTCTACTCGGTGCCCTGTCGGTGGGCGGACCTGGATCTGATTGCGCGCATCGGCGCGACGACGGTCACGATCGTGGGGCGCGACGGGACGCGCGTCGTGCATCCGCGGAAGCGCTTCGGGCAGCGCTCGATCGATTACCGGCACTACCTCCCGGAGCTTGCGCGCAAACCGCAAGCGGTCCGCCAAGTGCTCCCCGAGCTGCTGCGCGATCTCGGTGCGCCGTTTCCCGCCGTATGGGAGCACTTCCACGCCGCGCACGCCCCGCGCGAAGCGGCCCGCCTGTTTGCGAAGGTGCTGGGGCAGCTCGATGTCCACGGATTCGATCAGGTCGTGCCCGCCCTCACGCGGGCGCTGGACACCGGCACGGCCATTCTGTTGGCGCTCACGTCGCCAACGGGTCCGCCCGTCATGGTCGAGCCCGATGTCGTGCCGGCAGCCCTGCGAGACATCGATGTGCCGAGTGGGTGCGCCGCCGACTACGACGGCTGGCTGGCGGAGGCCGTATGAGCGCCGCCGCCGTCACCCGCGATCTGATCGTCACCCACACGCGCGCGCTCAAGCTGCCTGGCGTCGCGCGAGTCTTTGAGAGCCTCGCCCGTCAGGCGCGCGACGCGCACTGGCCGCACGAGGACTACCTGCACGAGGTGCTGAGCGCCGAGCTCGGCTCCCGCCACGAGTCGGTGATCCGGCAGCGGCTGCGCGACGCAAGGTTTCCCGAGGTGAAAACCCTCGACACGTTTGATTTTCCTGCGGCCGACGGGATCAGCGCGACCCAGATCCACACGCTCGCACGCGGCGAGTGGGTCACCGCGCCGGAGAATCTGATCTTCGCCGGACCGATCGGCACCGGCAAGACGCATTTGGCCATCGCGCTCGGCGTCGAGGCCACCAAACACAAACGACGCGTGCTCTTCACCCGCGCCGCCGACCTCGTCCGCCAGCTGCTGGAAGCTCGCGATGCCCGCGAGCTCACTCGGTTGCACCACCGGCTCCGTCGCGTCGAGGTGCTCATCATTGACGAACTGGGCTTCGTCCCCTTCGAGCGCGCAGGCGGCGAGCTGCTCTTCAATTTGATCACCGACCGGTACGAACGCCGAGCCACAGTCGTGACAACAAACCTTTTACGCTTTCGAAAGCGTAAAAGGTTGAATGCTCAGCGTATAGTTACGCGGAGTCTCGCCGCCCGAGACTCCGCGGTTCGGTCATCGTGACGACATTTCACTCCGCATAACGGAGCCTGGGGTCAAAGAGGCAATGAGTTTGTCGGTGGCCTTGAACCGCC
>DATFSB010000427.1:0-13382 GCA_035262825.1 Gemmatimonadales bacterium
CATGCTCGACATCTACCTGGCGGGCGAGGCGGAGCGAATTTCTCCCGAGGCGCCGGTCCCGGTGGTCGCGGTGCAGCAGCGCCGCATCGCGCTCGGCGGCGCGGCGAACGTCGCGGCCAATGTCGCGGCGATCGGCGCCGAGGGGCGGCTCGTGACGGTGATCGGCGACGACGCGCGGGGCGACTCGGTGCGCGGCGAGCTGGCGCAACACCGGCTGCGCGACGACTGGCTCGTCGTCGTCCCCGAGCGGCCCACCACGTCCAAGACGCGCGTCGTCGCACGCGGCCAGCAGATCGTGCGGATCGACGAAGAGGTCGACGACCCCGTGCCCGACCGCGCGGCGGAGCAGCTCGGCGCCGCGCTCGACCGCGCGATCGCCGATGCCGACGCGCTGCTGGTGGAGGACTACAACAAGGGCGCCCTCACCGAGGCCGTGATCGGCCGCAGCATGACGGCGGCTCGGCGTCGCGGCGTCCCGGTCGTCGTCGATCCGAAATTCCGGCATTTCTTCTCGTACAAGGGCGCCACGGTCTTCAAGCCCAACCGGCGCGAATTGGAACAGGCGATGGGGGCGACGCTGGACCTCGCCCACCCCGATGCCCTTCCCGCCGTGCTCGACAAGCTCGGCGTAGACAACCTGCTGCTGACGCTGGGCGCCGAAGGGATGGTGCTCGTGACGAAGGATCAAGCGCTGACGCGTATCCCGACCGTCGCGCGTGAGGTCTACGATGTCTCGGGCGCGGGCGACACGGTGACGGCATGGGTGGGGACGGCGCTGGCAGCTGGTGCCAGCGCGCGCGAAGCGGCGCAGGTCGCGGCGTACGCCGCCGGAGTGGAAGTCGCCAAGGCCGGCGTCGCGACCGTCACACCAGAGGAGCTTCTGGCCGCGTTCGACGTGCAACAGGATCAGCTGGGCCGGTTGCGCCGCGGTGGCCTGCTCTAGATTGCGGATTGGCGAATGCGGATTATGAATTGAACGGCGGACAACGGTCCATCAATCCGGAATCCGAAATCCGCAATCCGCATTTCCGTGAATCGCACCAGTCACTATAATGTTGGTCACGGGCCCTTAGCTCAGTGGTTAGAGCAGCGGACTCATAATCCGTCGGTCCCAGGTTCAAATCCTGGAGGGCCCATTGTGAGGCTGGGAGTTGGAAAACGGGGAACGGTCGTAGACGCACAGGGGAGAACAGTGACGCGAGTGAACAGATTCGTCGTCATCGGCGCAATCGTGACCTTCGCTCCCGGGCTAGTCGCCCAGGGGCTCGGCCCAGGCGGAGCGACCGCGAAGTGTGAGGATGGCACCTACAGCCACCACAAGATTCAGGGTTTGGCGTGTCGTGACCACGACGGCCTGGTCACTTGGTTCGGCCTAGCGCCGACCGAGGCGGTGTCGGCCCAGAAGCGGGCAGATGTGTACGCCGTGCTCGAGGATCGGCTTTCTCAGGAGAAGCCGAACATCATCGCCCGTGCGGATCTGTCGGGGACGATCGAAGACCGTTTCACCCCCGACAGCGCCGACATCGCGAAGTACCCGTCGTTCATGGGGTATCTCGACCACGTGCGCCAGTTGAGCGGGTGCCGCAAGATGTCGAACCGCTGCGCCCTGTGCCCCGGTGCGCACCGGATCTACTGTACCAACGTCGCAGCCTTCCTGCCGTTGATGGCCTTTTAGGCCGTCACTATCTTGATGAGCGGTTGCCTTTTCTGCGCGTCGATGCGTCTGTGCGCCTACGCGTCTAGCAGTTCGGGTGGTTAGCTCAGCTGGTTAGAGCGCCGGTCTCACATACCGGAGGTCACAGGTTCGAGTCCTGTACCGCCCATTTCCATTGCGGATTGGCGATTGTGGATTGCGGATTGCGTAACAACTCCCCCTCCGTTCGCCGCACTCGACCGCTTCGGCATTCCGCATTCCGCAATCCGCAATCCGCAATCGAATGCATCGGGTCTTAATCGCCTCCCACGTCTACGTGGAGCCCACCGCCCGCGGCAAGCTGCGCGCGCTCGCCGGCCGCGGCCTCGAGCTGACGGTGGCCGTGCCGCAGCGCTGGCGCGACCCGCTGCTCGACCGCACCCGCGAGACCTCCTGGGAACGGACCCAGGCCCTGGAGATCTTCCCGATCCCCGTCAGCAATTCCGGAGAGCCGGCCGAGATGCGCTTCGGCACCCGTCCGCTCGCGGCGCTGGTACGCGACAAGCGGCCGGAGCTGGTGCAGATCGAGGCGGAGCCGGAATCGGCGCTGGCGCGCCAGCTGGTGCGCGTCGCGGCGCGGCTCCGGGTCCCCACCGTGATCGTGACCGAGGCGAACGTCGACGGCGAGCGCAGCTGGATGGATCGGTGGCGGCGTCGCCGCGTGCTGCGCCGCCTCGCGGGTGCTCTGGCGGCGAGCGACGGTGCCGCGCGCCTGGTGCGTCGCGACGCGCCCCAGCTGCCGGTCGGTGTGGTTCCGCCCCAGGGCGCGCCCGTACCCGCGACGCCGGCGCACATCCCGCACGACCACCTCGTGATCGGGTTCGTCGGCCGTCTGGTGCCCCATCGCGGCCTCGATACCTTGCTGCAGGCGCTGGCCCAGCATCGCGACGCGCCGTGGCGACTCATCGTGGCCGGTGACGGCCCGGAGCGCGAGCGGCTCGAGCGCCTGGCGAGCGACCTGCGGCTCCCCGCCCGGGTGCGGTGGGTCGGCGCGCTGCCGCCGGAGCGGATCGCCGAGCTGTGGCCCGATCTCGATCTGCTGGTGGTGCCGTCGCGGCCCACGGCGACGTGGAACGAGCCCACCGGGGTGACGCTGCTCGAGGCGATGGCGCACGAGGTCTCGGTGATCGGCTCGCGGGCGGGCGTGCTGCCGGAATTGATCGGCACCGCCGGGCTGATCACGCCGCCGAACGACGCCGAGTCGCTGCGCGATGCCATCGGCATGATGCTCGACCCCGGCGTGCGCCTGCCGCTGGCGCGTGCGGCGCGGGCGCGGGCGCTGGAGCTCTACAGCGACGACGCCGTCGCCGAGCAGACCGTCGCGTTCTGGCAGCGTATCAGCAGGAAACCGTAGCACTGATCCCGGATGGAGTTACGCCCTTGCCCCGTGTGCTGCTCGTACCCGATCTGCCGCTCGACCGCGCTGCCGCGATGGACAAGTACGCCCACCGGCTGCACGACTGGCTCGAGAGCGGCGACCCGGGGTTCGAGGTGCGGCTCGCCGCGCACATCGGCGAGCTGACGCGCGACGCCGGCCCCGGCGGGCGAACGTCGGGCGGCTACTACCGGCGTTGGTGGAATCAGCCGATCGATCCCGAACGGGTCGTGCTCCCGGGTCCGTTGCGCGGCCCGCAGGGGTTTGCGGCGCGGTTCTTCTTCTATCCAGCCCGGCTTGGACGTGAAGCGAAACGCGCCAGCCTGGTGCACATCCTCGATCACTCGTACGCGCACCTCCTCGCCCAGGCGCGCAAGCGTCCCGTTGTGATCACGGTGCACGATCTCATGCCGGTCACGGTGCTGCGCTCCCCGACCGGCGGCCTTGCCGAGTCGTTCCGCAACCGGCTGCTGCTGCGCACGCTGAAGGCGCTGCGCCAGGCGGACGCGTTTCTCGTCGGGACCGAGTGGCTGCGGCGCGAGCTGGCGACGTGGCTGGGCGACGACCGAAAGATCCACGTCGTGCCGTTCGGCGTCGACCGCTCGTTTTTCCGCGAAGCGCCGGGCGGGCGCGAGCGCGGGCGGCGCGATTGGCGCCTCCCTGCCGACGCCTTCGTCGTGCTGCACGTCGGCAGTACGGTGGAGCGGAAAAACGTGCCGCTCGTCATCCAGACGGTGGCGCGGCTGCGCATGGAGGTCGGGGTCGACGTTTATCTGCTGCAAGTGGGCGGGCGTCTCACGGCCGATCAGGAGCAGTTGGTCGACCGGCTCGGGCTGCGGCCGATGCTGCGCAGCGTTCCGGCCGCCGATGAGACGACGCTACGGCGCGCCTATAGCGCCGCGGACGTGCTGCTCTTCCCCTCGCTGTACGAAACGATCGCGTTTCCGGTGCTCGAAGCGTTCGCCTCGGGGCTGCCAGTCGTCACCTCGGATGCCGGCGGATTGAAGGAAGTGGCGGGGGACGCGGCGGTGATCGTCGAAGGGCGCGACCCGGCGGCGTACGTGCAGGCGCTGGTGGAGTTATCGGAGGATCAGGACCGGCGTGAGGCGTTGATCGCGCTGGGGATGCACCGCGCGGAGGGGTTCACCTGGCGGCGCACAGCGGAGCGGACGGCGGAGGTGTATCGCAAATTCCTAACACCTTGACGGGCATCTAGTTAGGGCGCATTTTACCGACCCCGACCCTCACACGCCCTTGGTGGAGGTCCCGTCTTTGAGATTTCCCGGCTGGGGAGTAGTCCCCCTGCTGACGATGCTGTTGGTGGCTACGGTGTCGGATTCGGCTGCAGGCCAGAATCCTCCCATCGCGCTTCCTCCTCCATCCCAGGCTCAAGCGGCCCTCGAGCAAGCGCTGCAACAGAACCCGGCGCTCGCGACCCAGATCCGCAACCGCCTGCTCCAGTCCGGGATGACACCCGACCAGGTTCGCGCTCGGCTCCAAGCGTCGGGCTACCCGCCGACACTGCTCGACGCCTTCATGGGCAGCGACACTCTGGCGGGAGCGCCGTCACGCATTTCCGTCGATCAGGTGGCCGCGATCCAGGCTATCGGACTGCAGCCGCTCTCCGTGAGCCTGGTGAATCTGCCGATCGACACCGGATTCATCCGCGCCGTGCGTGCACGGGCTCAGCCCGAGTCCGTCAACGCGGTTTTCGGCGTCGACGCCTTCCGTCGAACGACGACACAATTCCTCCCGCTGCTTTCGGGGCCCGTTCCTCCGGACTATAAGCTTGGTCCGGGTGACCAACTGGTCCTGATTCTCACCGGCGACGTGGAGCTGACGCACACCCTTCCGGTTACGCGCGAGGGATTCGTGCTGATTCCACAAGTCGGGCAGGTCTTTGTTTCGAACCTGACCCTCGACCAGCTGCGAGAGACGCTTTACACCCGGCTCGGCCGGGTCTACTCCGGCGTGCGGCGCAACAACGCGACGACTCACTTCGACGTCTCAGTCGCCAACGTTCGCGCCAATCAGATCTATGTGACGGGTGAAGTGAACCAGCCGGGCGCTTATCAGATCAGCTCGCTCGGCACAGCGCTTACCGCACTGTATGCCGCAGGCGGCGTGACCCAACGGGCCGACATGCGACAGGTCTTGATTCGTCGTTCCGGACAGGTCGTCGATACTCTTGACCTCTACGATTACCTGCTTCGCGGCGATACACGTCGTGACAAACGGCTCGAGACGGGGGACGTCGTGTTCGTGCCCGCGCACGGGCAGCGCGCTCAGGTCATCGGCGCTGTCAGTCGTCCGGCGATCTACGCGATCAAGCCTGGCGAAACGCTGGCGGGCCTACTCCGCGCTGCCGGCGGATTCCGGCCCGATGCGACATTGCAGCGGGTTACTATCTTCCGCTACCTGCCGGCCTCCGAGCGACGACAGCCGTCGCTCGCCCGAGTGACGGTGGATGTCGCCCTCGCCCCAGCCAGCAGGGGAGATGCCTCCGTCGGCGATGTCGCCGTCCCGTTGATCGGCTTGGAAGACGGAGACTCGGTGGTGGTGGATTCCCTGCCCCCCCTCTCGGCGCTGTATACGGTCGGTATCGCCGGCATGGTCAACAAACCCGGAATGTTCCCGTGGCATCCGGGGATGACGCTGCGAGAGCTGATGCTGCTGGCGCGTGGCCCGCGGATCGGCGCGTATTTGAAGGAGGCTGAAGTCGCCCGGTTGCCGAGCGATCGATCGGCAGGCCAGCTGGCCACGACGATTCGCGTACCGCTCGATTCAACCTACCTGATCGACCGCGATTCGCTTGGCCGCTACATCGGACCACCAGGCCTGCCCTTCCCGGCCAGTGGTGCCACCGAGATCCAGCTCGAGCCGTTCGATAACGTCCTCGTCCTGCGCCAGCCCGACTTCGACTATCAGCGCACCGTGACGGTACTGGGAGAGGTCCGTTACCCGGGTGTGTACTCATTGCAGACCAAGAACGACCGCCTGTCCCAGGTGATGACGCGGGCCGGTGGTCTCACACACCAGGCATACCCGGACGGGATTCGATTCATTCGAACGCAAAACGACGTCGGACGGATCAACGTGGACCTGGCCCGTGCGTTGAGCGACACGGCTTCGTCGGCGAATCTGGTGCTGCAACCGGGGGATTCGATTTACCTCCCCGAGTACCAGCCGAGCGTGAAGGTCAGCGGGGCCGTGAATTCTCCGGGCAGCGTGTTGTGGCGGCGGGGGGCTGACTTGAGCTACTACCTCAGTGCCGCTGGTGGATTCGCGCAGCGGGCGGATAAGGGCGGAGTAAGCGTACGGTTTGCGAATGGCGAAGTGCGTACGCGCGGACACGGACTGTTTCATGGCGACCCCAGGCCGGGACCCGGCTCCGAGGTGTTCGTGCCGGCCGAGGATCCGACGGTTCACAGGACGGATTACGTCGCGTTGTTCGGCGCCATCGCCCAAATCCTCGCTAGCGCCCTGACCATCGCCGTGGTGGCGACCAAGCTGTAGTGGCTCTCCTTCGAATCTTCTCTGCCGACGCGGGTGAGTGGCAGCGCCGGGCCGTGATACTCTGGCGTGCCGCAGTCGCCTGGGTAACGGCCGAACCGGTTGTCGCAGCCATGGCCGTGGCCACGGGGGCGGTGCTCGGATTGGGCGTCAACGTCCTGGTGGGACCGCGCCATTTCGTCGCGGCCGCGGGCGTCAGCGTTTCGGCCACTCAGGGCACCGAGCTTCCTTCCGCCCTTACCTCACTCGCCGCGACGGCCGGACTGCGATTGGGCGGGACGCAGCTGCCGCTCGCTTTCCAGACCGACATCATCGCCTCGACGCCATTTCAGGACAGCATGCTGCTGGCGTCGCTCCCAACTGGTCTTGCGTGTCAGCACGCGACAGCCTGTTCGTTCCTCGATCGTCTGGTCCCGCCCTCGAGTGATGCGGCGCGTCGCCTCGCGCGTGGACGGCGGCTGCTGAACCGGGAATGGGACGTCGAGCGCGACGAACGCAGTCGCGTAATCACGATCCGCTACCAGAATTCGGACAGCGTGCTGGCTCGGGCGCTCGTCGGAACCGCCGTCACGCTCCTCGACGCCGTCAACAAGACCCTCACCGCGCAGACGGCGGACGCCAAGGTGGCGTTTCTCTCCAGTCAGGTTCCGTTCCTGCAACGTCAACTACAGCAGATCCAGGATTCGCTCGAGGCGTTCTACGTGTCGAACCGTTCGTTCGAGAACAGCCCGGCGCTGCGTTTCCGGGAGCAGCGATTGCGGGGGCAATTCGATTCGCAGCTGCACCTACTCGAAACCGTTCGCGAACAACTCGCTACCAGTGAACTGCAGACCCGGGGTGGCGTTCAAGTCATCCAACTCGTCGTTCCGGTCAGTGTGGACCCGAGGCCATCAAGGCCCCTCCGCAACCTCGCGCTTCTCCTCGGGGTTGTGCTGATTTCGCTGGCCCGACTCCGGATGTGGGCCGCGCGTCGAACCGTCTGATCGACTGGCCCAAAGGAAAACGGCGGGCAGGAGAACAGCGAAGGTGAAATCGGATAAGCCGGTGTGAATGGAGAGGCCTGTCACCGCAAATCCGTACGCGTAGGCGGCTTGCGCGACTGGGTTCCCGCGCTGCAACGCGCCGCCCTCGAGCCGACTCAATACATAGCCCATCAGGAACAGCCCGAGCAACACACCGGTGGCGCCAAAATCCAGGTACCAAGGGCCGAGAATCGTTGAGACGAGTGACGTCTGTGTGGTTCCATAGACTTCCTTCGAGAGGATGGTCCTGGCGTCCAGTTGTTTTCCGGGCAGTGGCGAGGTGATCATCCCCCAAAGCGCTCGACCATGCGCGTACGGCTCCAGCCCGGGGTGGCGATCGACCATCTCCTCAAGCAGCGATGTGCCCTCTCGAAAGAAGCTTACGTACGTAAAGCCCGCAACGAGCTGCGCGGATGACACATCATTGGACTCGACAACCGCATTGACGAGTCCCCACCCACTCTCCGTCCCTTCTCGCAAGAACCGCACGTAGCCATAGCCGACGCCGACTGTCAGCATCAACACACAGCCGATCATCAAGGCCTTCACACGCTCGACCACGGAGCGGGGCTGCACCAACCACACCACGAGCAACCCAAACCAGAGAACAAGGGTGTACGACCGGTAACCGGTGACCAGCAGGGCCACTCCGGCAAGAGCCGCTCCCACCCACACCCCACGGGCTGGCGCCGCACGCGCTGCAGCAAAGCGGAGGAGGTAGGCTGGCAGAAGCAAGTCAGCGAGGCTTGTCAGGTAGCCGCTTTGCACTTCCCGATTCGCCCCCGTCAGCGCGGGCGCGCGGTAGATCAAGAGGAGCACCGACAAACCGAGCCATCCCACGACCTCAAGCTTCCGGCAGTCCGCGATGAGACGGTCCACTGTTACGTGAGGCCTGGCACGAACGAATCGACCCCGCATCCTCCCAGCCCAAGCACCAGCCAGGTACCCCCACACCCCCACGGCGACCAATTCCCAAACACGATCAGTGACCTGGGCGCGTGGACTCCACTCACTCGTGTCGCCGATCAGATCGATCGTGCCAATGAAGAAATAGACCAGGACGCCAACGAGAATGATCGCCTCATGTCGCACCACGGCGCGGCTCCGTGCCCACCCGACCAGGCTGGCCACACCAGCGGCAACAGCCAGCCACCTATCGAATGGGATACTCATGCGACACCCGGTTGATAATCCAGGAGGTTTTCCAAACGGCGCAGACAGCCGGTCGGATCGTGGTGCGCCCTTAGGTAATCGTCCGCCGATGCGGCCCACGCCTTGTGGGCCGTGGGACCACCATCCCAAATCGCCGTGAGTGCTTGCCGCGCAGCGCTCGGGGCCACCACGGGGGGATTCGGGACCGCGCCCGCGTGGGCTCTCGCATCCGCAACGGTAACGACACCCAGGGCGAGAGCTTCCAGCTCCGACATCCCCAGTGCCCCGACCTCCATCTGACCGATCGCAAAGTCGGCGTTCCGGATCTGCTCTCGGTAGGCGTCTCGCCTGAGCAGCGGCAGCGGAGTTCCCCCGAGCGCGATGAGCCGCTGTGACAGATCCTGCTTCGTAGCTGATGGGAGCTGCCCCTCGGCGATGAAGACGAACGACATCTCCGGCCAAGCAGCGCGCAAGTCCACCATGACTTGTACCTGGCGATCCCACCCCTTGAGGTAGTCCATCTTACTCAGCATCATCACGTGCGGCTGATCGTGCACGATCGGTGGCCGACTCGGCGCGGATCGTGCCACCGGGTTCGGCACATACTCAGCATCGAGGCGGAACGTTTGGGCCCGCGCCAGGAGGTCGGGCGTACTGACGACGACGCGACGCGCGCGCCGAATGGCCCTCCGCACCAGGAGGGATTTCACACCACCCGCCATGTCCCCCAACAAGTCCCCGCCGTGCAGATGGACGGAGAATGGCACCCCGCCCAATTCCGCCAGGTGGGCAAACGTAGCGTAGTGGACGTGGACGTGCGTGAAGCCACCGTGGTAAAACGCGTGCCGCAACCGCGCGACGTCCCGCGCGCGCCGCACAACGAGCTGAACAGTCGCCCACGCGCCTTCGCCAACCTCGCGTCGCAGCATGGGCTGATACAACGCATCTCGCCCTTCCGACGCGTGGACCAACGTCGAGCCGACCTGCGCCACGTCGTTAACGTGCAATATCCGCACGGGTGCTCCGTGCCCGACTCCACAGCGCGTAGCCCCAAACGAGCCCGCCACTCATGAGGAGTGCGCCGCCGACGATGGCCACGGCTGAGGGCATCCTTCCCAGCGCCACAATGACGCCGGCGATGCCGATCGCACCCAGCAGATTGCCCAGAGCTGGTGCCCCGATGCGCCCGACGCGCGATCCTGCCATCACCCACATCGGCACGAGGCTGCGGACCACGGCGCCGACCGCCAAGCCGACCGGCAACCACAGCGCAGTCTCCGTCTGCACGCCCCAAGCCCAGAGCAATGCCGCCGCCCCGAGTCCACCGAGACTGGCGAAGGCCGGTATCAGCTCCCGCTTCCGCGAGCTCAAGATCGTCACGGCAGGCGTCGCCCAGACCTGCATCAAGGTGATCAGGGCGACGAGAGCTGCGACACTCAGCGCCTCTCCATCCGGCCGGAGCCCTAGACTGATCGACACCAACGGAGCCAGACCGAGGGCGACGGCGAGACTGGGCAGGAATAGCGGCTGCACGATCTCGAGGTGCGCACGAGCATTTCGATCATCCCCATCGGCGGCGAAGCTCGGCATCATGACGGCACCGTACACGCGCGACAAGAGCAGCAGGGGAGCAGTCGCTTGGACGGCGCCGAACAGAACGGCCGCCATAGTGGTGGCTTGCATCCGGCCAGCGAGGACGACGGGCAAATACTGCATCGCCATGGAGCTCCCCGCTCCTGCGAAGAAAACGACCCCCTCGCGCATCCCCGAACGGCGCTCGGCAGGTGAAATGACGCCGGGTCGGATCCGGATGTCCCTTCGCAGCAGCACCGCGAAACAGAGCAAGAACGTCAGTGGCCCGACAAAGTAGATGACCAACAGCGTCCCCAGAGGCTGCTGGACCGTCCTGAGCGAGAGCATGACGACGGCTGCGAGTGGAATGACGGCTCCGGCCACTTCACTCATTGTGATCGCCGTCGCTCGCTGCACCGCATAACCGAACGCCCGGGCGACCTGGTACCCCACATACGCCGTGACACCGATCGACCACAATAGGGGCGGCACCGCTCCGCGTAGCTGCGGTGCTAGGAGTCCGGCTCCCACAGCAGGCACGAGAAACACACACATCATCCCCAAGAGGAAGCGAACGAGGGCGGACGGCAGCTCGCTTCGATGTTCCGCCCAACGACGGGCGACTCCCAAGGTCGTCGCGGCTGCGGGACCCGCAGCCGCCAGGCTCCCGATCAAGATCACAGCGGACAACGCCGCCGCGTACTCTGCAAAGACCACGGTACCGAAGCGCAAGCTGACGAGGCTATTCAACGCGATCCGGCCGAGGCCGGCGACACCAATTGCCAGCGCGGCCTGACTCATGGGATGGGCGCCTGCGCGCTTCGCGCGGGCCAACACTGAAGTGGCTCCGGCCTGAAGCCCCACTGTGCGGCTACCGGCTGTCACGCGTCGTTAATGCGTGGACCAGGCGAGAATACAGCGCGCGTTCTCCGGGCACGGTGCTGCGCGACAGTCGTACAAGAGCCCCCTGGCCGTCGTACACCGCGATCGACCGATGCCGGAGCGCGGGGGATGCCATCAGCATGTCGAGATACGGATCGAGCCGACCCGCGAACCGCGGGGGGTCGGTGAACATCTTTGCATTGAACTCGACCTCGACACCAAGATCCAAGCGCCCCGCGTGAGCCGCCGCCGAATCAAGCCGGTCCAATGGAACCTTCGGGTCGAAGAAGAAATTGGGCTGGAGCCAGGCTTCATCGAACCCCAGTTGTCGCCACCGCTCCTGCCCCAGAGCGAAGTAATACGGGATCCAGAGAAAGCGCACGTGCGCCCGATGTACCTCCGCCGCGGAACGGGTGACGGTCGCAGTGTCACGAGCAGAAACATTCTCGGCAAGCCAGTAGAACCCGTCCAGTCTGAGATTCCGGAACCCCGTTCGAGCGAACAAAGCCGCGCCGGCGCGTACGTAGCTGCCAACGGCCGCTGCTCGGCCGTCGGGAGTGCCAACGGAGTAGGTGACCCCCTGAAAACTCACGCTATCGACCTTGGGATCGGGGTACGGGACCATCAAGGAGACCGGGTACTTTGACCCAAGGTCGCCCGCAGCCGCTGCTACGACTGCTACCGCCGAGTCGAGTCGTTGCAGCGCACCTTGCGGACCGGCAATCGAGTCCAGATACTCCGTCCAGTCCGTCCCGGTGGCCGGGATTCCTCCAGCCCACGTCGTGAATACTCGACCGGACGGGGCATACAACTGCAAGAGGATCATGCCGCTGCAGAGCCAGGACGTTACCCGTCCAGTCGAATCGACGACTCCCAACAACCGCACGAAGTCATCGACAGTGTAGGAGGTCCCGATCCCCCCTTTCAGAGTCCCAGGGTACGCGAGAATCCAGCGAGTCGGCGGAGCCTGGGCCGCGCTCCACCGACCAACGGGCGGAGCAGTCGCCAGTATCGCGACGGCAATCGCGACCCTACGACTGGTCATGCGGGAACCGTCTCCATCCACCGGGAGAGGGTGTACAGGGCCAGGAGCTCACGCTGCAGAGACCGCGCCTGCTCTACGCCTGCGCCGAGTTTGCCCAGCACGTCTGGCGAAACGAGACCGCGTCGCGCCAGCGGCTCGAGCCAGCCTCGAGCATCCACGAGCGCTCCGCCTTGCGCGGCGAACCACGGTTCCAGATGTACCGTGAACCCGGTTTTCCGACCGAGCCGCGCGCGGATCCCGCACAATCGACGCGACAACGTCGGCGGCAGATATCGTGCTGCTCCCTCGCGATACAGCCACTTGCGTTCCCCGATGCGGGACACCTTGTAGCTGCTTGGCATGCGCTCGGCGAGCTCGAGAAATTCAAGATCCAGAAACGGCACGCGCAGCTCGACCGACGCCCGCATCGAAAAGTGATCGGCGATCGTGAGCAGGTCGTCCGCCAACGACAGGCGTGCATCCACTCGTAACAGATCGTTGAGATCATCCCCCGACGGCTCGCCGACCCAACGTTGAATGGCAGCTCTTCCGAGCTCCCGAGCGGGAGCCCCTCGGGGGACGAGGGCATCAATCGCTTCCGGTTCGAGCACCGCGAAGATCTCCAGGTAACGATCGACTCGATGCTCGGCCCGGAGGATACGCGCCAGTCGCCGCCCCGCCCCGGCGCCGAGCAATCGCTCGGTCGCCCAGGCAGAAAAGCGGGGTGCGAGTGACCCGATGTGCCGCATCCGCTCGGCCATGTGCCGGGCATACCCTCCCAGCGGCTCGTCGGCACCCTGACCCGAGAGCACCACCTTGTGCGTCCGTGCGACGCACCGGCACAGCAGGTTGACGAGCAGGCCGCCGGAATTGCCTATTGGCTCGCCGACCTGGGCGAAGGCGGCAGGCCACGCGGCGAGATAGTCCTCATCATCCACCCAGGTGGGAGTGAACGGTACGCCCAGCTCCCGGGCGGCTCGTTCACCAGCAACGTTCTCGCTCCCCTGTCCGTGCGAGCGGAACCCGATGCAGAAGCTCTGGGGATGGCTCGGCATGTGGCGATCCATCATCTGGGTCACCAGCGTTGAATCAACCCCGCCCGAGAGCAGTGAGCCTACGGGGACGTCGCTCATGAGCTGGCGTGTGACT
>DATFSB010000428.1:0-7687 GCA_035262825.1 Gemmatimonadales bacterium
CATAGTATCGGGTGGCACGTACGCGTCAAGGAGGCTGTTCGCATGGGGCGGATTCGCACCGGTATTCTCGGGGCTACGGGCACGGTCGGACAGCGCTTGATCGCCTTGCTCGAACACCACCCGCAATTCACGGTTTCAGCCGTGGCGGCCTCAGACCGCTCGGAAGGAAAGCGTTACGCCGAGGCATGTTCGTGGCGGTTACCCGGAACGATGCCAGCCACAGTGGGCGCATTGGTCGTCCAGGCGCCGCGTCCACCGCTCGATTGCGACATCGTGTTGTCGAGTCTGCCCTCGGACATCGCGGGCCCGATCGAGCTGGATTTTGCCCGGGCGGGCTTCCCCGTGATCAGCAACTCGGCGGCACACCGAATGGAAGACACCGTCCCGCTCCTGCTCCCCGAGGTGAACCCCGAGCACCTCGCGCTGCTCGAGAGCGACGGCAGAAAGCGGGAACCGGGGCTCATCGTGACGAATCCCAACTGCTCGACCATCATGATCGCGTTGGCGCTGGCACCGCTCGCGGCCCGGTTCGGAATCGAGGCCGTGGTCGTCAGCACCATGCAGGCATTGTCGGGGGCGGGCTACCCAGGCGTCGCGTCGCTCGACATCACGGACAACGTGCTGCCGTTCATCGCGAACGAAGAAGAGAAGATCGCACGCGAGACCCGCAAGATTCTCGGGCGGTGGAACGGCAGCCGGATCGACCCAGCGCCCTTCCCCGTCAGCGCGCAGTGTCATCGCGTGAACGTCATGGATGGTCACCTCGCGGCCGTCCGCGTGAAGCTCGGCAGCTCCGCCGAGCTCACCGAGCTCGAGGACGCGTTCACATCGTTCCGCGGGTTACCGCAGCAGCTCGGGCTGCCGAGCGCCCCCGAACACCCCATCGTCGTCCGCGCCGAGCCCGACCGCCCGCAGCCGCGCCTCGACCGTGATGCGGGGGGAGGCATGAGCGTCACCGTAGGACGAATCGCCCGCGACGAAGTGCTGGGCCATCGCTTTGTCGCGCTGAGCCACAACACCATCCGCGGTGCGGCGGGCGCGGCGATCCTGAACGCCGAGCTCCTGGCGGCGCGAGGCTATATCGCACCTTCCCGTCCATAGTGTTGCGCTGGCACAACACCTCCGAAACCCTATTCGTTGAAAAAACGCGACTTGCTGCATTGGCGCGGCACTTGCTGCTCCTCCTGCGTCGGCCACACCACAACCACGACGAGGGTCTCCGATCACCGTGCATCGCGCCACGGCAGTCCGCATCCTGCTCATCACCCTCGGTGTTGCATCGTGCACCAGGGAGCGAACCGGCCCCGTCGTCCTCGTCCCCGCGGCCCTCACCGTCTCTGCCGGAAACACGCAATCCGGCGCTGCCGGATCGGCGCTGGCGCAACCCCTCGTTGCCCTCGTTACCGCCGCGAACGGTGAGCCGGTCGGCGGCGTGCACGTCTCCTGGCACGTCCGTGCCGGTGGCGGCTTCGTCTCGACCCCCACATCCACGACCGACGACCGAGGCCACGCGTCGGTGCTCCTCACGGTCGGCACCTCTGCGGCCATCAACGCTGACAGCGTCGAGGCCTCCGTCTCGCAGATCGTCGGTGCGCCCCTCCTCTTTACCGCAAGCACCGTAGCGGGACCTGCCGCGCTGCTCGCCTTCACGCGTGCGCCGAGCCCCGCCGCGGCCGGAACGCCGATCTCTCCTGCCGTCCAGGTGTCGGTCGAAGACGCCTTCGGAAACCTCGTCACGACATCGGGAACCAGCATCGACGTTGCGCTCGGTGCGAACCCCGCCGGCGGACTGCTCTCGGGACAAACCCACATAGCGACAGTCGCCGGCGTCGCGACGTTCCCGGATCTGTCGCTCGACAAGCCGTCGTCGGGCTATACGCTGGTCGCCAGCGCCGCGAATCTCCCCGCGGCCACGAGCGCGCCGTTCCTGATCGCACCGGCGGGAGGTATCGCTGCCCGCATCGTCATCACGACCGGAAACCAGCAGACGGCCCCCGCCGGCACCGCGCTTCCGATTGCGTACGGCATCCAGGTCACCGACGCCTACGGCGTCCGTATCGCCGGGGCCACGGTGACGTGGACGATCGGTGCCGGTGGCGGATCGGTGAGCACCGGCCAGGGAGTCACCGATTCGGGCGGGCTGACGAGCACGCAGCGCACGCTGGGCGCCCACGCTGGTGCCCAGACCGTCGTCGCCACCGTTCAGGGACTCGCCGACTCCGCTGCTACGTTCGTGGCGAGCGCCCTGCCGAACGGCACGATCAGCGGCACGATCACGCTCGGCTCGGGCTTCCTCGCCCCGCCCGCTACCCTCCGATCCTCATGGTCGCCGCCGAGGACGACCAGCGCCGCCGCGCCGCAGTACACACCGGACGAGCTGATCGTGACCTATCGGTCGGACATGCTCGCCGCCCCTCCCGTGGGATCGCCAGGGCTCGCGGCGCCAGCGACCGTCGCGGCGCTGAGCGCTTCGATTCGCTCGCGCCTCGCCGCCGGCGCCTGGGCGTCGCGCACCGAACTCCGCGGCGTCTCGGCCGCTCTGCTCTCGGCGCGCCTGCGGGTCGTCGACACCGCCGAGCTCGATCAGATCGCGAGCGCGCTGCGCCAGGATCCGGCGGTGCTGTCGGTGGAGCGCAACGGCATCGTCCACCTTGATGCCCATCACGCGGCGTTGGTCCCCCTCTCTCCCGACAGAGCCCGCCCCGAGCCTGGCGAGGGGGAGAGTGGGTCAGGGGGAGAGGTACTAGCGGCCGCCGCAACACCGGTCGTTCCGTCGGAGCCGCTCTACTCGTGGCAGGCCTGGGACTACGCCATGATCGACCTGCCCCGCGCCTGGCAGATCACCACCGGCAGCGCGTCGGTGCTCGTCGCCGTCGTCGACAACGGCATCCGCTACGATCATCCAGGCGTGGTATCGAATCTCACGCACGACGGTTACGACTTCGTCTCCGATGTGAAGGTCAACGTCTGTGGCGGAGGAACCACCTCCAATGCCGGTGACGGCGACGGCTACGACGCCGATCCGACGATGCCGGCCGATTACAACTACGACGAGAAGAACGATTGCGTGAAGGGGCTGACGACCTCAGGCGATCACGGTTTGCACGTCGCCGGGACGATCGGCGCAGTCGGCAACGACGGTGTCGGAACGAGCGGCATCAACTGGTCGGTGCGCATACGCCCGGTGCGGGTGATCGGCGTCGGCGGCAGCGGCTCTTTCTATGATATCGCGCAGGGGATCCTCTATGCGGCGGGGCTTCCCGCCGATGACGGCAAGGGCGGGACGGTCATGGCGCCGAGCGCCGCGCGGGTGATCAACGTGAGCCTGGGTGGAGCGTCGGGGAGCAGCGCGCTGCACAACGCCGTGATCGCGGCGACGAACGCCGGCGCGCTCGTGATCGCCGCGGCGGGCAACGACGGCAGCACGTCGGCGCTCTACCCCGCGGCCTACTCCGAAGCGCTCGCGGTCTCGGCCGTCGGGCCCGACGGTCAGCTGGCGAGCTACTCGACGCACGGATCGGCGATCGACATCGCCGCTCCGGGCGGCGACATCACGGACGGCGGCGGAACGTACGGCGTGATGTCGACGGTATGGAATTTCGTCGCCAACACCCCGAGCTACGATTCGTGGGACGGGACGTCGATGGCGACGCCGCATGTGTCGGGCGTCGCGGCGCTGCTGCTCGCGCAGAATCCCTCGCTCACCGCGGCGCAGTTGCGCTCGCGGCTCACGACCTGGGCGGTCGATGCCGGCCCCGCAGGAGCGGACGACCTCTACGGTGCGGGAATAGTCAACGCGCGCAACAGCTTGACCCAGAGCTTCGCCCCGCCCGCGCAGGTGTACGCCCTCCTTTATGACGCGTCCACGGGGAGACTCGTGGCGCAGGCTCCCACCGCGAACGGCGCCTACAGCTTCAACGGGCTCGATGATGGCAGCTACCTGATCTACGGCGGGGCCGACGAAAACGGCGATGGGCAGGTCGCCGTCGCCGGGCGGGCGTGGGGAACGCTGGGTGGCTCGGCGACGCCATCAACGGTGACGGTGAACGGCGCGGGCACCTACGGGGCGTCATTCGCCATCGCGCAACCCGTCGAGCTCGAGCCGAACAACACGATCGCAGAGGCGAATGCTCTGGCGATTCCGGGAACGATGAACGGGACGCTGAGCACAGCGTCGGACGTGGATATGGTGCGGGTGCTGATCGCGCAACCAGGGGCGTACACCTTCGAGACGGCAGCGCAGAACGGCGCCTGCGGCTTTGCGCTCGAGGCGAACACGGAGCTGGCGCTCGAGAATTCCAATGGCGTAGTCATCGCGTCGAACGACGACATCGACGCGGGGATGTTGAACTATTGCTCGCGCATCACCGCCACGCTGACCCCCGGGGTCTACTACGTGGCGGTGACGGGTTGGACGGCGGGGCGCTACCGGCTCACGGCGCGTGTCGGCCCTTAGGATCAGATCTCAGTTCGTGCAGCACTTCGTGCCGCACGCCGACCATGTCTGTTCGTCCGTATCAGACCAAATCCATCGAGCCAGGCCGCGATTCCTGGTAGAATCCTTATGGTCACGCCCGTAGTGGAGCAGCAGCGGCGTGGGACGCCCGACGATCGTGCCAGTGGAATCCGTCGAGATCATCACCGATCGGTTCTTGGTGCTGTCAGGTCCCAGTTGTGCAAACCAAAACGTGATGCTGTGTGGGGCCAACCCCAGCTTCGGGTACGGTTCGGCGCTGTAATTCACCATGCGCGCGATGATCCGGCCGTGATGAAGGTCGTCCTCGACCAGCGAGAAGTTGCCGATCTCTGGTTGAATCGCCACGAGGGGGCCATACTTCATGTTGGGATATTGCCCGATGGCGAGGCGCTGCTCGTCTCCTGCATCATAGTTTGTGTCGAAGTCGAGCTTCGCGACGTATTCGCGTAGCACCTGGGTCGACGGCGTTGCGGAATCCACCACGGCTTCGAACCCCGAGGGGGGCGCCGGCGTGGGGCGCACAGCCGCGGGGACCACCTGTGCCCCCTTACACCCTGTGAGCACCATGAGCAGCGTAACCACCCCAACTGTGAACCGGACTTCCCCCGAAAACGCACTCATTGCTCCCTCCCCCAAGACTGAGGTCCCCTGGACTCAGCGATTCCCCTGGCCGGGACTGGCCAGGCGGCGCATACGATCGAGCGCGGGTTGCATCGACGGGTCGGCGTCGGCCCACAGGGTAACGACGGCGTCGGCCCAGTGCCTGGCAGTCGCTTGATCTCCTGCGCGCGCGGCCAAGTCGGCCCGCAGCATCATTGCCCGCGTGATGCCGCCTGACTGCGCGACGAGATCCAGGATTTTGGTGCTGAGTGTGGGAAGGGCGTCGAGCGGCTCGGACACGAATCGCTGCGCCATGCTCGAATCATTGACTGCGAGGGCGAGCTCCGCGTACTGATACGCAAAGTCGATCGGGATGTCGCCGGGAAGACCCTGTTGGGCATCGCCGAAGGCCCTGGCGAGCCCTGCTCGGACCGTAGCTGTATCGCCGCGCGCGAGCGCCCACTGGAGCTCCATCAGGAACAATCCGCCCGCTCTGGAGCGATGCGTCTGCCCCACGCCGAGCTGGGGAAACGCGAGCACCGCCGGAAGATCGAGCGCTGCGCGTCGAAGCACAGTGCGCCGAGTGGGCTCGACCAGGCGATCGACAGCCCGGTCGATGCGACTCCGCAGCGCCTTGATGCTGTCCACCGGGCTTCCAACCGCCGAGTACACCAGCAACGCCAACGACGCTTCGAGAACGGCAGGGGGCGACGGGATCAGCACATCCTCGACCGTCCGCAGAGAATCTTCATCGGTCGACCGGGGGAGCAGGCTCGCCCCCCGTGCCACGCGACCGGTGAGCACGGCAAGTCGTGCCAGCGGTCCAGCGACGGCCAGTGGAGGCGCGTCGCCGAAGGCAGCGAGCTGAGAATCAGCCAGCACTTTCACTTGGTCGTACTGTTCCAGCTTCAAGCGCAGACGAATCTCGACGATTGCCAGTCGCAGTGCTTGCTCCCGCGATGTGACCGTCTGGCGCGCGCGGGTGATGACCTCGATCGCCGAGCGTTCATCTGAGCCCGCACGTCGGATCAGACCCATCGTCTCGAGGACGACAGCCTGGGCTTCGAGGGCGTCGGCGTCTTGCGGCAGCGCGCGCACCCACGCCGTCGTCACGGCCAACAACTCTTCTTGTGCGCGAGTGACTGCCGCCCGCTGCGTGGCTGGGCTCACCTCTGGGCCGCCGCGGGCCCATTGCTCCAAGGGGAATGGCACGAAGGCGAGCGTGTCGTGGTCCAACGACGGGAACGCGCCGAAATGTATTCTATCCGGCGCAAGGGCCACGCCAGCCCGCCACACGCTCATTTCGGTAAAGAGGAGGCGTCCCAGACGGTCCAGCTCATCGCCCCGGAACGCGCGATGGACCGCAGAATTGATGCGCAGGGCCCGGGTGTACCCATCCACCGCAGCCTGATAGCTGCCGCGGAATCCCCAATGTGTGGGACTGCGCGGATCGCGCATGACCGTGCGGTCGCGCGCGTGACAATCGCCCAATCCATACCAGGCAAGGAAATCAAGCGAATCCCGCTTGAGCAGTGTCTGGTATTCGGCACAGGCCTGCGGAAATGACCCCGCCGCCATGGCCTGAAGCGCCAACGCTCGCTGCCGGTCGATCGGAGAGAGCCCGTTCGGTGTCGCGAGCGCGACTGCAATGAATTCCTTCCAATCCCGCCCTGAGAGTCCCCGCCACTCGCGCACCTGGGCCAGCCAAAAATTGGCGTGCGGATACGCGGGATCGAGCCCAACAGCCTCACGGAACGCGCTGTCGGCCCCAGCCAGATCCCAGCTCGAGAGCGCGTCGTGCCCCCGCTGATACGCGTACCAGGCGTCCAGATTCTTCGTGCCCGCTGTCCCGCTAGCGGCTCCGGGTGCGTGCAGGCCGAGCAGCAGCGAATCCGCGAGCGCGTTGAACCGATCGGCCAGTCCGTCCAGACGCCGGTTGAGTCGGATCTCTTGGTGGCGCAGCAATCGCCCGTTCGCTACGTCGTACAGCATCGCGCGCACGACGATCGAATCGCCGAGGGAGTCCACTTCGCCCCACAGCATCAGTCCGGAATGCAGCTCTCGCGCATTCACGAATGCGTCCGCCAGCGTTGCCACGGAGTCGCCGTGGCGCAGGCGCACATCGCGAGCCTTGAACTCGTCGACCAATCGCACGCCGCTCCAGCGCTCGAAGGCCTCGCGCAGCAGCAGCTCGCATTGATCCCCGCTGAGGAGCGTCGGCGCAGCTCCGCCGCGGTGCGCAAACGGCACGATCACGTAAAGGGCGGGATCGAGCACGGCGCCCGACCCGGTCCGCCACACCAGCACCCCGGTCATCAGCGCAGCGGCCACTAGACCGACACCCCAGCGTCGCCGCTGCCGCTGCGTCAGCAGACTGCGCGGGGTCCAGATATTCGCCGGCGACTTGAGAGCCTCGATGAGCTCGCCCGCAGAGCCGAACCGGTCGTCGGGATTGATAGCGAGCAAGCGCGCGACGACGCTGGCGACTTCGGGGGGGACCGACGGCCGCAATTGAGTGAGCTCCGCCAGCCGGTCGCGCGTGCGCGGCGCACCCGCACTCGGACCTTCGGGCGGCGTGATGGAGAGCGGCGGCCGACCCGCGAGCATCTC
>DATFSB010000429.1:0-2281 GCA_035262825.1 Gemmatimonadales bacterium
TCCCCCGACGGCCATTGGATCGGCTTCACGACCACGGATGGTCAGCTCAAGAAGGTCCCGATCGAAGGCGGTGGTGCCGTCACGCTCGGGCATCACGGCGATCCCACCTACACCGCGGCGACGTGGCTCGACGACGGGACGATCGTCTACGCCGAGCAGGCGGGGCTGGGCCAGACCACGAGCGACGGACAGCGCCTGCAGCTCTTCAGGGATACGCTGCACCAAACCACGGCCGTGACGATTGCCCCGCTGCCGGGGAGCAGCGCGGTGCTGTACACCGCGTGCCCCGACAATTGCGGCATCCAATCAGCGATCCACGTCCTGGACTTGAAGACCCACAGCGATCGGGAGCTGGTGCCGAACGCGGCGGGGGCGAGCTATTCGCCCACCGGCCACCTGCTGTACACCGATCGCGCCGGCGGTTTGTACGCGGTGCGCTTCGACCTCGGTCGGCTGCGCGTGACGTCGGGCCCGGTCCCCGTCATCGACGGCGTCGTCCCCGGCACCTTCTCCCTCACCCGGTCGGGCACCGCCCTCTACGTGACGGCCGCGACGCCCGGAACGCCGGCGGAGCTCGAGTGGGTGGCGCGCGACGGCAGTGCCGTGCCGTTCGACTCCACGTGGCACGGCGATTTCCAGTACCCCGCGTTCTCTCCCGATGGGAAGACGCTGGCGGTGAGCGTGCGCGACGCCACCACGCAGCTGTGGGTGCGGCGCCCCGGCGGGGCGCGCCAGCAGCTCAGCGACGGCGGGGGGGGCACCACGAACTGGCGGCCGGCCTGGACGCCGGATGGCAAGTCCATCGTCTTCTCGTCCAATCGCAGCAGCCCGACGCGTGACGCCTTTGATCTGTACGAAGTCCAGGCCGATGGGAGCGCGCCGGCCAGCCTGCTGCTGCATCACAGGTTCGGCATCTGGGAGGGTGAATTCTCCCCCGACGGACGATGGCTGGTGATGCGCGCTGATGAAGAAGGCAACGTCGGGCACATCTACGGCCGGCGCCTCGTGGGAGACACCGCGCTCGTTCCGCTCGTCAGGGACACTACGATCTCGCTGCAGGTCGCCCTGTCCCCCGATGGGCGCTGGATCGCCTACAGCAGCTACGCCACGGGTCGGGCGGAGATCTACGTCGCGCCATTTCCGGGGATGCGTCCCACGCGTCTCGTGTCGCGCGCCGGCGGCCTCGAGCCGCGCTGGGCGCACAGCGGGCGCGAGCTGTTCTACCGGGAGGGCCCCCGGTTCATGGATGTGCCCGTCTCCACCCAGCCGACGCTGACCCTGGGCGTGCCGCACGAGCTCTTTTCCGCGGCCGCCTACCGGTCGGCTCGCAACCGCCCGCAGTACACCGTCGCCCCCGACGACCGCCATTTCCTGATGATCAAGGACTTGGGCGGCTCGACAGCGGTGATGTACGTGGAGAGCTGGTTCCCTGAGCTGCTGGCCAGGGTGAAACGATAAAGGCGGGAACAGGCGCTGCTGGACTCACAGACGCACAGGGGTGAGCAGATGAGAGAGAGAACGGGTAGACTATTCTCCACCAACTGTTCTCCCCTGAGCGTCTACGCGTCTAGTATTGTCTGTTCTGATCCAAGGGGGACTATGAAAGCGATTCCTGGAATTCTCCTCTTGCTTTCAACTGGATGCGTACTGACGGGCACTACGGGTCCCGAACTCGTACCGACTCCTCGACCCAATACCGTCGTTGCTGCGACGTTCAACAAGACGTGGAACACGGTGATCGATGTCTTCTCGGACAAGAACATTCCCGTTGGCGTCATCGATCGCAGCAGCGGTCTCATCGGGACGCAGCAGCTCTGGCTATCATCGAGCGACACCAGCGAGAAGTGGGCAGACTGCGGCAAGGATGCGCACGGCGAGCCATTTGCACCGGCATTTGCCGTCTACAACATCGTTGTTCGCGGTGACACTGCGGGCTCGACAGTGCGGACGACCGTCAAGTGGTATGGAAGGCAGTCGCCAACCGGTCCTGTATCCGGTTACGACTGTGTGTCACGGGGAGTGTGGGAAAACAACATGGACGCAAGCGTCAAGGCACGGGCTGAGGGACGACCAATGCCAATCGCTGCCGTGAGTCCTCCAACTCCACAGTCTCCCATCTGCAATCCCGGTGAGGAGCATTCGGCTTCACGCGGTCATGATTTCTGTTGGCGCAACGTTGGAGGCATTTACCAATGGGTCGAAGTGAAACGTAAGGACGCCGGCGGCAATCCGTAGCGGCGCTATCGGGCCCACGGGTAGACATACCAGATTGTGAAGTACT
>DATFSB010000430.1:0-3397 GCA_035262825.1 Gemmatimonadales bacterium
GCAACCATGCCGCTAGCTTCCTGCCCGATGCCTGTCACCGCGGAGTATTCCCTGGGGCTCCGTCTGGCGGCCGTCGCCCTGCTGGTGCTCGCCAACGCCTTCTTCGTGGCCGCCGAGTTCTCGCTCGTGGCCGCCCGCCGCACCCGGATCGAAGCCATGATCCGGCGCGGCGACCGACGCGCGCAGGTGGCTCTCGCCGTGATGCAGAACATCACCCGCTACATCTCGGGCACTCAGCTCGGCATCACGCTCACCAGCCTCGGCCTCGGCTGGGTCGGCGAGCCGGCGCTGGCGGAACCGCTCGCGCGCTTGTTCGCCGGCCTGCCACAGGCGTTAGCGACCGCCGCCGCGCACGGCGCCGCCGTCACACTCGCGTTCGTTCTGATCACGTTCATGCACGTCGTCCTGGGCGAGCTGGTGCCCAAGGGACTGGCGCTGCTCTACCCGGAGACACTGGGCCGCTGGCTGGCGCGGCCGTTGACGCTGTTCACCGTCGTCACCAATCCGTTCATCTGGCTGTTGAACAGCTCCGCCACGGGTCTGTTGCGCCTGTTCGGGGCGCGCCCGATGAGCGAGCGCGAGCGCGTCCACTCCCCGGAAGAGATTCTCATGCTCGTCGAGCAGAGCCGGCGCACCGGCCATCTCGGCTCGCAGGACGCGCGCATGATCGAAGGAGTCTTCGAGTTCAGCGAGAAGAACGCGCGCGACGTCATGACGCCGCGCACCCAGATGGTCGCCCTGCCGATCGCGCTGTCGCTCTCCGAGGCGTCGGACCGGGTGAGCGCCGCGGGCCGCTCGCGCTATCCCGTCTACCGTGAATCGCTCGACGACATCGTCGGCACGGTACACGCCAAGGATATCCTGCGCGCGCTGCGCTCGGGCGGCGACCAGACGCTGCAGACGATCCTGCGGCCGCCGCTGCTCGTCCCCGGCACGCGCGAGGTCGAGGACGTGCTCGCCGACATGAAGCGGCAGAAGGTCCACCTCGCGATCGTGCTCGACGAGTACGGCGGCACCGCGGGGCTCGTGACGATGGAAGACCTGCTCGAGGAGATCGTGGGGCAGATCTACGACGAGTACGACCGCCCCGAGACCGCGGCGCGTGCGTCGACGGCCGGGCCGACCCCGATCATCCCGGGCGCCATGGAAGTCAGCGACGTCAACCGGGTGTACGGGTTGAAAATCGACGACACCGATTACACGACGATCGGCGGCGTCGTGTTCGGCACGCTCGGCCGGCTACCGAAGCCCGGGGACCGCGTCGAGCTCTCGGGCGCGTCGTTCGAAGTCGTCGAGATGGAAGGGCGGCGGGTGGGGAAAGTGCGCGTCACGCGTCCGGTCGCTGCGGAAGCGGGACCTACCGGATCGTAGCGCGTCGCCGGGAGTGGGGCGCCGGACGACGCACGACTTCAACAGTACCGCTCAGTCTCCAGAGCGGTTTCGCTCCGCCAGCGTCGCCGCCAACTCCAGCGCCGCACGCATGCTGCCGGGATCGGCCCGGCCCGTTCCGACGATATCGAACGCCGTGCCGTGATCGGGCGCCGTCCGCGGAAACGGCAGTCCGAGCGTGACGTTCACGCCGCGGCCGAAGCCCGCAACTTTCACCGCCGTCATCCCGACGTCGTGATACGGCGCCAGCACGGCGTCGAACTCGCCCTTCAGCGCGCGCACGAACACGGTGTCTGCCGGGAGCGGGCCCGCGGCCCCGAGCTCGATGGCCGCGGGACGCAGCACGCGGTCGTCTTCGTCCCCGAACAGCCCCCCCTCCCCCGCGTGCGGATTCAGTGCGCACAACGCGAGCCGAGGGGCGGGCATCCCCCACCAGCGCGTCAGGGCGGCAGCGGCGATCCGGCCTACCGCCACGATGCCGTCGCTCGTCAGGCGGCTCGGCACCTCGCGCAGCGGGAGGTGGGTGGTGACGAGCACGACGCGCAGCGTTCCGGCCACCAGCATCATCGCCGTCGGGGTGTTGCCCGTGAGATTCGACAGCAGCTCCGTGACGCCGGGGAAGCTGTAGCCGGCGAGATGCAGCGCGCGCTTTTCGACCGGACCGGTGACGACGCCGTCCACTTCGCGCGCACGCGCCAGCCACACGGCGCGCTCGATCGACCGTGCGGCCATGAGGCCGGCGTCGCGCGCCTGGTCGGTGCCCTTCGCTCCCCACGCCCCGACGCCGATGCGGCTGCGGGCGGGAATCTTTTCCAGCTGATCGTCGGGACCGACGAGCACGATGTCGGCCCCGAGCGGCGCCTGGCCGAGGGCGCGGGCCACGACTTCGGGACCGATGCCGCGCGGGTCGCCGAGCGTCACGGCGAGCCGCGGGCGTCTGGCGCTGGGGCCGGCCACGTTAGAGCCGGATATCGATGTACGTGACGCGGCGCAGCTGATCGAGGTAGTGTTCGACGCCGAGCTGTTGCGAGAGATCGCTGCGAATCCGCTCGCGCACGTCCTCGTAGGTGAGCGGCCCTTCCGCCTGGCGGGCCGTGACCTCGATGACGGCGAATTGCGGCCGCGCGCTGGCGGCGCCCATCTCCACCACCGGCTTGAGTCCCGCGCCCGAGTCCTTCGCCAGCATCTGCTGGTACTCGGGGGCGAGCTTCGTGATGTCGACCGCCTCGGCGAGCTTTTGCGCGTTCTCGTCGCCGTAGCGCTGGGCGAGCGAATCGAACGACAGATGCCGGGCGAGGGCGCCATGTACCGTGTCGGCCCGGGCGCGCGCGGCTGCGATCTGCGCCGCGCTGATCTTCGGGGTGATGAGAATGTGGCGCGCCAGCACTTCCGCCGGCTGCACGCGCTGCACCTGGATGATGTGGAACCCGAACACCGTCTCGACCGGGTACGACAGGTCGCCGGGCCGCAGGCGGAACACCGCCGCCTCGAACGGCTTCACCATCGTGCCGCGGCGGAACCAGCCGAGCGACCCGCCCGAGTCGCGACTCACCGAATCGTCCGAGAACCGCCGCGCCAGATCTGCGAAGTCCGCTCCGGCGCGCAGCGCCTTGAGCAGCGAATCCGCCTTCGCCAGCGCCAGGGCGCGCGCCCCTGAGTCGGGCTGCGGCAGGATAATGATTTGCCGGAACGACACCGTCGAAGGACGCCGTTGATCGGCAGTCCGGTTCTCCTCCCAGTAGGCGCGCATCTGCGTGTCACTGGGCGGGATCGGCTTGATCTTTCCCTTCTGCCGCAGGCTTTCGATCAGCCGCTGTTGCAGGATCTGCCGCCGCTGCTGCTCGGTGAGCCAGCGGCGCCACTCCTCGATGCCGCCGAACGCCGCCAGCTTGAGCTGGCTCTGGAACTCCTGCTCCGACGCGAAGCGGTTGCGGACATTGCGCACCGTCTGCTCGACCGCTTCCTGCACCTCCTGCTCCGTCACCTTGACGCTCGTGTCGCGCTCCGC
>DATFSB010000431.1:0-9964 GCA_035262825.1 Gemmatimonadales bacterium
GGCCGGGGATCATCTCCCCGCATTTCGCGCAGGCGTGGCTAGGCCCGAGCGGCCACGGCGCGAGCGAATTCGGCTGTAGAAGCACGGCCTCCCAGATCCCGTGTCCGCACGTTGTCGGAAACGATCGTGGTCTCGATCGCCCGCCGCAACCGCCGCCCGGCGTCGAGCTCGCCTACGTGATCGAGCATCATCGCCGCGGCGAGCATTTGCGCTGTGGGATTCGCGATCCCCTGCCCCGCGATGTCGGGCGCCGAGCCGTGCACCGCTTCGAAGATCGCTGCTTTCGAGCCGATGTTGGCTCCCGGCGCCAATCCCAGCCCCCCGATCAACCCCGCGGCCAGATCGGAGAGGATATCGCCGAACAGGTTCGTCGTCACGATCACATCGAACTGCCCCGGGTTGATCACCAGCTGCATCGCGGTGTTGTCGACGATCTTGTCTTCGCAGACGATGGTCCCTTCGTACTCCTTCGCCACCTGGCGTCCCGTCTCGAGGAACAACGCCGATGTCGCTTTCAGGATGTTGGCCTTGTGCACGATCGTCACTTTCTTGCGTCCGTGCGCCTTGGCGTACTCGAAGGCGTAGCGGCAGATGCGGCGCGCGCCGTCGCGCGTCATCACCGAGGTCGCCTGCGCCACCGCCTTGGGATCGTCGCCGACGCGGAACGTGTGGTCGAGCCCGACGTACAGCCCCTCGGTGTTCTCGCGCACGATCACGAGGTCGACGCCCTCGTAGCGCCCGCCCGGGATCATCGTCTTCGTAGGACGCACGTTGGCGTAGAGATCGAATTCCTGGCGCAGCGCGACGTTCACGGAGCGGTAGCCGCCGCCCACCGGAGTCGTGAGCGGTCCCTTGAGGGCGAGCTTGGTGCGGCGGATCGAATCGAGGGTGGCGTTGGGAAGCGGCGTGCCGGCTTTGTCGACGGCGCTCATGCCGCCGTACTCTTCGTCCCAGTCGAACTGCACGCCCACCGCGTCCAGCACTTCGAGGGTCGCCGCCGTGATCTCGGGACCGATGCCGTCACCGGCGATGAGCGTGGCCTCGCGCCGACTCACGGCAATCCGGGGGTCAGCGCCTTCACCGCCCGCGTGAGCGCGGTCCAGGGATCGGGGCCGTCACCGCGCGCCACGGTGCGCCAGCTCACGCGGCCGAGGCGCGCGTCGACGATCACCATCGTCAGCTCGGCGGTCCCGGTCCCCGCGGGACTGCCGGGCGTGATCGACCGTTTGAACACCAGCTGCGCCGGGGCGAGGGCGAAGCGCGCGTCGGCGATCGCCACCAGGGCGCGCAGCTCGGCGCGGAACGGATCGGGGACGAAATCCCCGATGCGCGCGCCGCGCAGGATCGCCGTCCCCATCTGATCGGGATTCGAGGCGAAGGTGGGTGAGCGGCGCGCCTGGCGGCGCAGCTCCTCGGGGAGCACCCACGTGACTTCGGGAGCGCGCGGCGGCAGGAGCGCCCCGATCACGCTGTCGGCGGAGGCGAGCGCCGCCCGCTGGTTGGCGAACTGCTGCCACCCGAGCGTCTCATCGGCGCCGATCAGCGTCAACGGCAGCACCGGGACTTTGACGCTGGCGAGCCCGGCGAGCGGCAGCGGCGCGGTAGGCTCCGGCACGGGAGTCTGGTTGGCTTTCTTCCCGCCGCAGGCAACGGCGACGAAGAGCATCACCACCGACCACCGACCACCGACCACGCCTTTTAAGCTTTTGTCTCTTAAGGGATTAGTCACGAACGCAAATATACTCAGGAAGCCAGCGTCAAGCCGCCATCCACGACGATCGTCTGGCCCGTGATGTGACGGGCCGCCTCACTGCACAAGAACGAAACGACGCGGGCGACGTCCTCCGGCTCCGCCACTCTGCCGAGCAACGACTCGTGCTCGGCGCGCTCGAGGATCTCACGCGGCAAGCGCGCGAGCAGCTCGGTCTTGACGAAGCCGGGTGCCACGGCGTTGACGTTGACGTTGGCCGAACCGAGGTCGACGGCGGCCGCCTTGGTGAGCCCGATCAACGCCGCCTTGCTCGCGGCGTAGTTGACGATTCCGAATCCCGGCCGGAACGCCTGGTGGCTCGCGATGTTGACCACCTTGCCGTAGCGCTGCGCGCGCAGATGCGGGGCGACGGCGTGGATCGAGTTGAACGCGCCGGTGACGTTGGTGTCGAGCACTTCCTGCCAGGCCTCGAGGGTGAGGCGCCACAGCGCCCCGTCGTGCGCCACACCGGCGTTATTGATCAGCACGTGGACGCCGCCGAGGCGCTCGCGCGCCTCGGTCACGAAGTGGTCGACCTCTTCGGCGTGGCGCACGTCGCAGTGCTCCGAGAACACCTGGACACCGAGCGCCTTGATCGCCGTCTCGGTGAGCAGCGCCTGCGCCGACACGTCGCGGCCGGGGAGGTTGACGTAGTTGAAGGCGATCGCCATGCCGCGCTGGGCGAGGTCGAGGCAGATGGCGCGGCCGAGGCCGGTGGCGCCGCCGGTGACGATCGCGACGCGGCCGGAGAGGCTCTCCCCCGCGTGACGGGGGTCGGCTCGCTCCTGTGTCACGGCCGCCCCGGTGGGGGTCGGTCCCTGTCGCGCGGCCATGGACCAGGGTTGTGAGGCCAAGTCGTCCGAACCTACCGGGCAATTTGAAGCCCTGCAAGTCGTGACGTAACTTGGGTCTATGCCTCGGCTCGCCCGCGCGATTCTGTGGTTCGCCGTCGCCGCACTGGGCGCCGTGGCGTTCGGCATCCTGGCCCTGGTGCGCGGTGAGACGATCAGCGCCGCCTGGCTCGTAATCGCCGCCGTCTGCACCTACATCGTCGCCTTCCGCTTCTACTCCCGCTTCATCGCTACCAAAGTCTTCGAGCTCGACCCGCGCCGCGCGACCCCCGCCGAGCGGTTGTCGAATGGGCGTGACTTCGTCCCCACGAACAAGTGGGTGCTGTTCGGCCACCACTTCGCGGCCATCGCGGGCGCGGGCCCGCTCGTGGGGCCGGTGCTCGCGGCGCAGTTCGGATTTCTTCCCGGCACCCTGTGGCTCGTGATCGGCGTCGTGCTGGGAGGAGCGGTGCAGGACTTCACCATCCTCTGCTGCTCGATCCGCCGCAACGGCAAGTCGCTCGGTCAGATGGCGCGGGAGGAGATCAATCCCGTCGCCGGGATGACGACGATGGTCGCCGTGCTCTCGATCATGATCATCCTGCTCGCCGTGCTGGCGCTGATCGTCGTGAACGCGCTCAAGGCGAGCCCGTGGGGACTGTTCACGATCGCCTGCACGATCCCGATCGCGCTGCTGATGGGGTGGTGGATGCGGGTGTGGCGCCCGGGGAAAGTCGGCGAGGCATCGGCGGCGGGCGCGGTGCTGCTGATCCTCGCCCTCGTCGGCGGCGGCTGGGTGGCGAGTCATCCGATCGGCGCGGCATTTACTCATACCAGCGTGGCGCTGACGTGGATGATGATGGGATACGGATTCATCGCGTCGGTGCTGCCGGTGTGGATGCTGCTCGCGCCGCGCGACTACTTGTCGACCTTCCTCAAGATCACGACGATCGTCGTGCTGGCGCTCGCGATCCTCATTCTCCTGCCGCCGCTCAAGATGCCGGCGCTGACGCCGTTCGCGACACTGGGCGAAGGACCGGTGTTCGCGGGCAAGATCTTCCCCTTCGCATTCATCACGATCGCCTGCGGCGCGATCTCCGGTTTCCACGCGCTCGTGTCCTCGGGGACGACGCCGAAGATGCTGGCGCACGAGCCCGACGCGCGGCTGATCGGCTACGGCGGGATGCTGATGGAGTCGTTCGTCGGGGTGATGGCGATGATCGCGGCGTGCACGCTCGAGCCGGGCGTCTATTTCGCGATGAACACCGCGCCGGCCGCCCTCGCCGGCGCTGCCGACGTCCTCAAGACGGCGGGATTCGTGGTGACGCCGGAGCAGATGCAGGCGCTGGCGACGCAGATGGGCGAGACGACGCTGATCGCGCGCACCGGCGGCGCGCCCAGTCTCGCGGTCGGGATGGCCCACATCTTCTCGGGCGTCACCGGCGCACTGGGCGGCAAGACGGCGACCGCGCTGTGGTACCACTTCGCGATCATGTTCGAGGCGTTGTTCATTCTGACGACGATCGACGCCGGGACGCGCGTCGGCCGGTTCATGCTGCAGGAGATCCTCGGGCACGCCTGGCCGCGGTTCGGCGAGACCTCCTGGTATCCCAGCATCGTGCTGTCGAGCGCGGCGGTCGTCGCCGGGTGGGGTTTCTTCCTGTACCAGGGGGTGACGGACCCCCTGGGCGGGATCAATTCGTTGTGGCCGCTGTTCGGCATCGCCAATCAGCTGCTGGCGCTCGTGGCGCTGTGCGTCGCGACGACGATCATCATCAAGATGGGGAAGCAGCGCTATGCCTGGGTGACGATCGCGCCGCTCGTATGGCTTACGGCGGTGACGATGACGGCCGGTTGGCAGAAGGTTTTCTCGGCGGACCCGAAGCTGGGGTTTTTGACTCACGCCGTGGCACCCACCACTGCGTTGCTTCCCAGAGCCTCGGATGTCATCCGCAACGATTATCTGAATGCCGTCGTGGCGATCGGCTTCATGGCGGTCGTGGCGTTGCTTCTCATTGTGTCTCTGCGTGAATGGTGGCTGATTCTGTCGCGCCGCAAACCGGCGAGGCTGACGGAGACGCCGTTTGTGGAGAGCGTGTATGCGCGGTGACGGTAGGAGACGGCAGGAGACGGCAGGGGACGGTAGGGGTTGGCGCCGAGTCCTCGGCCGAATCATCGGAGCACCCGACTACGCAGCGTACCTCGACCACTGCCGAGAGGCGGGGCATCCGCCCCGGATGACGGAGCGCGAGTTCGTCGCGGCCTTCTTCGAATCGAGAGGCCGAGGCGTCCGCTGCTGCTGATCCCTGCTCGCCCGCCTCGCCAGAAGCCTGCGTTGCCCGCATCTTGTTGCCCACCGTGACCGATACGCCGTCGCGCCTCACCACCGCCCTGTCCAGCCGCTACACGATCGAGCGCGAGCTTGGCGCGGGCGGCATGGCGACCGTCTACCTCGCCGCCGATCTCAAGCACGATCGCAAGGTCGCCATTAAAGTGCTCCGACCGGAGCTGGCCGCGGTGATCGGCGCCGAGCGGTTCCTGCGCGAGATCAAGACGATCGCCACGCTGCAACACCCCCATATCCTCGGCCTCATCGACTCCGGAGAGGTGAACGGCACGGCTTACTACGTGATGCCGTTCGTGGAGGGCGAATCGTTGCGCGACCGGCTCACCCGCGAAAAGCAGCTACCCATCCCCGAAGCGGTTCGGATCGCGACGGAAGTTGCGAGCGCATTGAACTACGCCCATCGACACCAGGTCATTCACCGAGACATCAAGCCGGAAAACATCCTGCTGCACGATGGCCAGGCGCTGGTAGCGGATTTTGGGATCGCCCTCGCAGTGTCGAGCGCCGGAGGGACGCGAATGACCGAGACCGGCATGAGCCTCGGCACACCGCACTATATGAGCCCCGAGCAGGCGATGGGCGAGCGTACGCTGGACGCGAGGAGCGACATCTACGCCCTCGGGTGCGTGACCTACGAGATGCTGATCGGTGAGCCGCCGTTCACCGGACCCACCGCGCAAGCCATCGTGGCCAAGGTGATGAATGACGAGCCCCGTCCGCCCTCGAAACTGCGGAAATCGGTCCCGCCGACTGTGGAAGCGGCCGTTCTCACGGCCCTCGACAAGCTGCCCGCGGACCGGTTCGGCTCGGCGGCGGAGTTCGCGGCGGCGCTCGTGAGTCCCGGATCCGCCTCTTACGTGGCTTGGGACGCGCGGCACCGAGTGTCGACGCCGGTCCGCCGCTGGCTGTCGACCGGCATTCCCTGGGTCGTAACGGCCGCCGCCCTAGTCGTAGCGATCCTCAGTCGAACGAGCTCGAGACCGGACCCGGTCACCCGCTTCCAGATCGCATTCCCAGACGGCGAGGCCATCCGTCCGGTGCAGAACCTGCGAATCGCCGTTTCGCGGGATGGGCGGAGTCTGGTCTATACCGGGCCCGATTCAACGGGCAGCAAACTCTGGGTGCGCGATTTTGATCGATTAGATAGCCGCCCTCTCCCCGGTACCGCGGGGGGGGAAGCGCCATTCTTCTCACCCGACGGCAGATCCATTGGGTTCACCCGGGGGGGTGCTCTCGCAGTTGTGTCGGCAACCGGTGGGCCGGTCCACACGCTGGTGGGGTCTGCGGTAGACCAATACGGTGCGGATTGGGGACCGGATGACAGGATCTATTATGCCTCGGTCGGCCGCGATGTGGCCCTCTGGCGCGTGTCCCCCAACGGGGGGGCTCCCGAGAAGGCGTTCACCTTCGACAGCGGTCTAGGGGCGCGAGAGCTCGATTACGTGAGCGTCCTTCCCAACGGGAAGGGCGCGTTGCTTCTTCTATGGAAAGGCTCATCCTACTCAGCGGATCTCGAGGCGATCTCGTTTTCCAAGAAAACCGCCCGAACTCTGCTGAGGGGAGTGAGCTTCGCTCGATACGCGGCGCCAGGGTTCATCGTCTATGGGGGCCTTGACGGAACGGCGTTTGCCGCACCCTTCGATCAGGCTCGGCTCGAGTTGACGGGACCGGCAACCACGCTGCTCGAAGACGTCACGGTGGACGCCCAGAGCGTGGCGCTCGAGCTCGCTGTCTCCTCTGAAGGGACGCTCGTCTATCAGCGGGCCGGTGCGGGCGGCGGCGATCAACCGGTGTGGGTGGACCGAAAAGGCGCTGTGAGGCCGGTCGACCCCGGTTGGACCGGGAGTTTTGGATCACTCGCCCTCTCACCGGACGGAGCCTGGCTGGCGGCCACCGTCAGCTCTGTTGGGGAGCAAGACATCTGGGTGAAACAACTGGACCGGGGTCCACTGACTCGGCTCACCTTCGGAGGGGAGAATTATCGGCCGACCTGGACGTCGGATGGCAAATCGGTCGCGTTCGTGATCGACCGCGGGGATTCATCGACTCTCTGGGTGAAGCCCGCAGACGGTAGCGCGGAGGCACGACGGTTGCGGGCTCCGGGACAAGCCATGCCGGAAGGAGAATTCTCGAATGATGGCCACTGGCTGATCTACCGCGTGGGAGGCACTGTTGGCAATCGCGATTTGTATGCGATGCGGCTGGGGGTGGACAGTCCACCGATTCCACTGGTGACGTCGCCGGCCGACGAGTGGGAGCCCAAGCTATCGCCCGACGGCCGGTGGCTGGCCTATGTATCCGACGAATCGGGGCGAGAAGAGGTCTATGTCCGACCGTTTCCCAATGCGAGTGGCGGTAAGTGGCAGGTGTCGGTCGGTGGCGGCGCGGAGCCCGTCTGGTCGCCTACCGGTCGAGAGCTGTTTTATCGCGGCACGAGCGAGTTCATCGTTGTACAGGTCGCGGTCACCGCTACGGCTACCTTTCAGGTCCGCGGGCAGCAGCCGCTCTTTCCCGCTGCCCCATTCGTGAAAGGCGATCACCACGCCCACTACGCGGTGAGCCGGGACGGCCAGCAGTTCGTGATGATCCACCGGATCGAGGCTGCAGGGGGCACCCCGCTCATCTGGGTCCACAACTGGTCCGCCGATCTCAAACAGCGGGGGCAGAATTGAGCAAGGCGGTTCGCCGCAGCGGAGCCCGCCGTTGCTGCCCGACGCCCAGAGCCGAATTTCCACCGCCCTCGCGAGCCGCTACGCGATCGAGCGGGAGCTGGGCGCCGGCGGGATGGCGACGTCTACCTGAGCCCGCGGCGCGCCACGGCCACCGGTGCGCCCCAGGTCGTGTGGGTGGACAACTGGTTCAAGGACCTGGCGAACCGGCGCACTCGGTAACCGGGAGGAGCAGAGCTAGGCCAGCGCGCGCCGCTTCTTCCGCGAGCGAACGTCGATTTCCCGCGCGACGGCTCCAATAGCCGCGAGGGCGCCGGCCGCGAGCGCCGCTTTCCCAGCGGTTTTCAGTACGCGACTCGCCTGTTGCAGCGTACGCCGCGTCTTACGCCGGCGGGCCGCTGTCTCGGCTTTCTGCCTAGCGACCTGTATGAGAGCATCTGCTTGATGGGCGACGGTAATGGCGAACCGCTTCGCCTCCCGTCCCGCGGTCAGGATTCTGGATTTCCACCGTTCACGATCCGCCATAAAGACACTCCGCGTGAGTAGACCCCAGCGGAGATAGGTACCGGATGCCCTGCGAAAATGTTTCCGATTACGGCACCACGCATTTCACGCTCCAGTTGACCTTCTTCAGGTCGGCGTCGGAAATGTCAGGACTCGCAGCGTCCGCCCCCTGGACGAACACATACCCGGCACTGGCAGGCGGCAGGGTGAGGCGCACTGTCCTGCCGCTCGCGGCCGTGCCGAGCAATTGCGCGCCCGCGGGGCTGAACGTGTAGACCAGGACAGCCGCCCGGAGTGCATTCGTCACTTCGACGACACGTCCCTGTGGGCACTCCGCCGCGGAGAGCGGCCGCGGGGGCCCCTGGCGCGTCACCCGAACCTCGACCGGAAACCGCACCAGGCCGGGAACAGGAATCTGATTGATCAGCTCCGGCGTGAAGTGCAGCAGTTGGACGGTGCTCATGGCTACCCGGTCGAACTCCGCATTCCCCGAGGGGACCTGCACCTTGAGCGCCGCGAGCGATCCGTCGGGTCGAACCAGGAACTGCAGCACGGCCCGGCCCGGCGGGGCGCCGGCGGACTGCATGGCCGCCGTATAACGACGGACTTCCACCTGGCTGCGCACCACCGGCGGGCACTCGAGTGCCGGCGCGAATCGCAGCCGCGGCTCCCGGTTCAGATCGATTCGAACAAGCAATCGTGTCGCGATCCGCTCTCGCAGCGCGGCAAGCAGGGCGGCGCGGACCGGACTCCGCAACGAGTCCGGCAGCGTCGTCTCGACGATGACCAAGCTGTCGGGGCGCGGACCGAACTCCTCGTGCCACGCGGTATCGGCGGGCCAGAACGCGAGGGCGGCCACGACACTCCCCGACCCGAAGCTGACGACGGCTCGACCGAGCGCGGTCATATCGAACACATCCACCGGTGGTAACCGTTTCTTACTGACGAAGCACTTCTGGCCGGGCGGGGGCCGCCAGGGAGCGAGGAAGAGGCTGCGGGGATCGGTGCGGGCGGGCGCGCAGGCGCCCTGGCCCAGAACTGCGAGCGTGTAGATACCCAGGGTGAAGCGCTTCATACGTCGGCCCACTATCCTGCTGTCGCGATGCACTCGACCTCGACTCTGGCACCAAGCGCCAGGCCGCTCCCCGCCACCGTGGAGCGCGCCGGCGGATCCTTCGGGAAGTAGCTCGCGTACACCGCGTTCATCGCCTGGTAGTCGCCCATGCTGGTGAGAAACACGGTGCACTTCACCACCCGCTCGAGCGAGCTGCCCGCGGCCGCCAGCACGGTCTTGATATTCTCGAACGCCTGACGGGTTTGCCCGGCGATCCCGGTATCGGCCAGCTGCCGGGTGCCTGGTGTGTTGCCGATCTGGCCCGCGAGAAAGAGCAGGTTGCCCACGCGCGTGGCGCTGGAGAACGGCAGCCCCGCGGGCTCGTTGACGTGAATCGTCTGGTGGTCCTGGGCGGCGACTATCGGAGCTGCAATAAGCCAAAGTGTGACGATGGCAGCGTGACGCATCACATCCTCCCAGGTTGGAGCTAACCGTCCTTCAGGACGGACGTTCTGGCCGAGCTGCGGCTTCAGCCGACGGAACAATCCAAAGGGCCACGTCCAGCCTTGCGTCGCTTGTCGTCCGCCTTTCCCGTCCCCTGAAGGGGCGGCTCGGCGAGAACGCGCGTCCTAAAGGACGCGTCCCAGGAGCGGCCACGCCAACGCCACCGCAACCCCCATCACCGCGCTGGCGGCGAACGCCCAGCGAAAGCCGAGGTAGTTCGTCGCCAGTCCCAAGAGAACGCCGCCGGCGAGCGCGGCCACTCCGGTTGCGGCGTAGTACACGCCGAAGCCCGTCCCCTGTTTGCCT
>DATFSB010000432.1:0-3596 GCA_035262825.1 Gemmatimonadales bacterium
TTCACCGCCGAGAGCATCACCACCGCGAGGTCGGGATCGAGCGCCAGGGCCTGCGGCACGAGATCGATGCCGCTCATCCCCGGCATGCGGATATCGGCGAGCATCAGCGCGACGGGACTGGCGCGCAGCACCTCGAGCGCCTCCGCTCCCGACGCGGCGGTGAGCGTTGGCAGGTCGAGCCCCTTGAGGAACCGTTGCAGCGCGTGGCGCATCGGCTTCTCGTCGTCTACGATCAACACCGCCGTGGGGCGCACGGGATTGCCTGGCACTAGGCCGCCACGAACTGCAGGGGCACGGGGCCGGGCACGATCCCGGCACGGTGGCCGCGCTCGAGCAACTCCCGCACCGCCCGCCGCCCGCGCTCGCCGTAGTCCACCGTGTAGTCGTTGACGTACATCCCCACGAAGCGGTCGGTCTTCGCGGGATCGAGACCGCGGCTGAACGACTGGGCGTGGGCGAGCGCTTCGGCGCGGTGTGCGAGACCGTACTCGATACTGGCTTTCAGGTCCCGTGCGACGGCCCCGAGCATCGCGTCCCCGAGGTCGCGGCGCGCGACGTTGCCGCCGAGCGGCAACGGCAATCCCGTCTCGTCGTCCCACCAAACGCCCAGGTCGACCCACAACGCGAGGCCCCGGTCGGCGTAGGTCAGCTGGCCCTCGTGAATGAGCAGCCCGGCGTCGGCGCGTCCCGCCGCCACGTAGTCCTCGATCTGATCGAACGGCACGACGACGGTGCGTGCCGCCGGCTGGTAGAGCCGTAGCGCGAGGAAGGCGGTGGTGAGCTCCCCCGGCACGGCGACGGTCCGCCCCGCGAGGGCGGCACGCGGATAGTCCGGCGCGCGCTCGCGCGCGACGATGCGGGGGCCGTAGCGGTCGCCGATGCTGGCGCCGTGGGCGAGCAGCGCGTAGCGGTCGGCGAGGTAGGCGTAGGCGTGGATCGAAACGGCGGTGACTTCGAGCTCTCCCGCGAGGGCGCGGCGGTTTAGCGTCTCGATGTCGGCGAGCTCGTGTACGTAGCGGCGGCCGTCGGTGTCGATGCGTCCGGCTGCCAGGGCCCAGAACATGAACGCGTCGTCCGAGTCGGGGCTGTGGGCGACCCGGATGACCTGTCCCGCCCCCGTCACGATGCTTCGGATTCGGCGATCGCGCGCGGCAGCGTGGTGAAGCGGCGTGCGACGAGCTGCAGGGCCGCATCCGGCGTCAGCGACAGGCGCATCTCGCCCGCCGTGAGGCCGAGGTAGAAGCGGGCGTGCTGCTGCAGGGTGCGCACCTGGGAGTACCCGAGCCGCTTCGCGACGTCCTCGACGGTGAAGCCGGGATCCTGCAACAGGCGGTGCGCGTACAGGACGCGCGCGGCCGCGAGAAAGTGGCGCGGGGAGGGCATCGCCGCGCGCATGAACCAGCGCTCGCAGGTGCGGCGTCCCACGCCAGCCGAAGCGGCGAGCTGCTCGACCGTCTGGACGCCCTCTGGAGTGCGCAGCGCCCCTTCGAGCAGCCAGCGGATCTCGGGGCGCATCTGGGCAAACGTCGCGGCGATCTGCTCCAGCAGCTGTTGCGAGCAGGCGCGCGCCTGCTCGCGCTCCAGTGCGGCGCGCAACCCGTCGGGATGATCGTCGAGCCGGCAAAACACGACGTCCTGCACGCCCTGACGGCCGAGCGCGAGCAGCACCGGCGCGAGCGCGGGCGTGAAGGTCGTGTACAACAGCACGGGCAGGGAGGGGAACAACAGGCGCAGCCGCTCGATCTCCTGGCTGCGCGGCTCTCCCGACAACATCGGGTCGACGACGGCGAGCTCGATCGGCTGACGGCAGATGAGGTCGACGACGTCGCCCCACACGCCGGCCGGTACAAACCCGAAGCGCGCCCCGGCCGCGCGGCGCAGGCGGAGCACTTGCATCTCGGGAACGGCGGCCAGAACGAGCATCAGTGTCGCAGGAACAACCTAGGTTGTCGCAAATCCGACCTCAAAAACCTCGCCAGCCCCGTTCAATATGAGCCCCAGCCGCAGTGCTGTCTACTCTCACAATGCTGGAGGCTCTCTATGTCGCGCCGGATCTCGGCTCTCGTCTCATTGGCCGTGGTGGGAATCCTGCTGGGTGCATCGGCTTGTGCTTCTAACGCAACCGGGCCGGCTCCGATCCGTGCGGACGCCACCTGCGATTGGCAGAGCGGTTCAAGCTGCCATCACTAGGGATGCGGGACGAGACCAGCCAGGGCGGACGCGACCGTCGAAACGCCCGCCCAGGCTGGTGACGCCGTTTCGACCTCCTGCTGGAGCGACTCGCAGCCGTTGAGGCCAGCCAGAATCCGCTCGATGCGGAATTCGAATTCGTGCAGCCCGTGGGCGCGGGCGACCTCGAGGGCGAGCCGCAGCTCGTCGATGCCGCGATCGAACCGGCCGAACCGCGCCAGCCCGATCCCTACCTTCAGATGATAATCCGCTAGCTGGTTGGGCATCATCGTTTCCAACGCTCGCCCGCACTCCGCGCTCCAACGAGCGAAGCCGACGCGATCGCGCCTGAATGACGCGCAGTGCATCAGCTCGATCCGGGCGTTATTGATGAGTTCGACACGTTGGGCCCGCGCGAGCACCAGCCGGAATGCCCGCTCCGCTGATTCCATGACCCCCAGCCGGCATAACGAGTACCCGAGGTTGTGCAACGCGCCGAGCGCATCTTCCAGATTGTCCCGCAACAGCTCGAACGCTCTCCAGAAATGCTGAACGGAATCGGGGATCTGCCCTCGGTTCCCCATCACAACACCCAGGCCATGCTCCACCTGTCCTTCCAGACCCTGATCGTTAAGCGCTTGAGCGTCGCTCAGCAACGTCCAGAACTCTCGCTCCGCATCCGCGAGGTTGCCTTTGAACTGGAGCACGATGGCGCGCCCTACGCGTGAGAACGCCTCCGTGCGGCGATCGCCAATGGCCGCGGCCATCATTCCGGCGCGACGGTAGGCTGCATCCGCTTCGTCGAATCGCGCGGCGAGACGTTTGGCTCGCCCCGTGAGCATAGCGACGGTGATTGCCGCAGAGGGCTCAATCCGCGCACCCGCGGTACGCTCGAACGTCGTCAGCACGTCGAGCGCTTCCTCGAAATGGCTGGCGGAGGTCAAGTCCCGCGCCAAGTCGAACATCACGGGAGCGATGAGGCCGGGGTTATCGCGACGATGTGCGTACGAGGCCGTGCTGACGAGATCGAGGAGACGGTCGGTCTGCGGCCCGGGCTCGAGTTGCTCGTGACAATACCGTGCCGTGGCAGCGGCCTGATAGCCGAACAGGTCGCCTGCGTTCGGCGCCGTCTGGCGTGCGCCGAGCAGGTCGACGAGCCGTAACACGAGAAACGCCGCCTGTCCGAACCGGCTCTGGGCAGAATCGAGCTCGCGGGCTGCGCGTTCGAGAAACACAACGTGCGACAACCCGGGCGCCATCGACTGCACGTCCACCATCAGCTGCGTCCCCTCCGGAGGTCCGTCAACTTTGGGTACACCAAACGCCGGGTCAATACCGGCAATCGACGTGCCAGTGGGGATTCATGAGGTGCTCTCCACCCCCCACTCACGCATTTCGTGGGGAGTCCCCTCACCGTCGATCAGGAA
>DATFSB010000433.1:0-2007 GCA_035262825.1 Gemmatimonadales bacterium
TGGAGGTTCTGCGCTTGGGAACTGCCATCGTCGTGTTCGCCTCGTTCAGTCCGTAAACTTGCCTTTGAGATCCGCCAGGGCCCGCCAGCGTGGGTCGGCCCCCGGGGTACAGCCACACGGCCCCGCGTTCAGGTCCTTGCCGCACGTCGGGCACAGCCCGCGGCAATCGTCGCGACAGACCACGAACCGCGGCACCGCCAGCGCCAGCTCTTCCCGTACCACGGGACCGAGGTCGACCTCCGTGTCATGCGATAGCAGCCGGTAGGCGTCGGGATCGTCGCCCGCGTCCGCCGCGCTCGTGAACAGCGCGCCGACTTCGATCGCGACCGGCGCTTTGACCGGAGTGAGACAGCGGCGGCACTCACCGGCGACCGCCGTGTGCAGGTGGCCGTGCCAGTAGTAGCGGCCTTCCCCCGTTCCCTGCAACCGCCCGTCCACTCGCACCGGTTCCGCCAGGGCCACCTCGAGCCCCTCGAACAGGGCGTCCTGGGGTGACAGCTCGGCCTGCGTCTCGACGGGGCCTTGCGCCAGCTCCCGCAGGTCGAATCGCAACATGGCGAGCGAAGCTAACCCGTTGTGGGACTTGGGTCAAGCAATCTTGTCCCGAGCGCAGCGAGGGATCTCGGAATCGCAGTTAAAGACCTGCCAGTTCACCCTCCGTAAAGAAAAACGCCACCTCCCGCATCGCATTTTCGGGGGAATCGGATGCGTGGATGGCGTTCTTCTCCTTCGACTGGGCATAGAGCTTCCGGATCGTCCCCGGCTTGGCTTCGGCGGGATCGGTCGCCCCGATCGCCTCCCGCAGCGCCGCCACCGCGTCCGGCTTCTCGAGAGCGAGGGGGATGCAGGGGCCCGACGTCATGAACGTCACGAGGGGACGGAAGAACGGTCGCTCCTTGTGGACGGCGTAAAACGCCTCCGCCTGCGCGGTGCCGAGTCGCACCATCCGGGCCGCGCGCACGCGGAACCCCTGCGCTTCGACGTGAGCGAGGATCTTGCCGGCCGTTGCGGCGGCGACGGCGTCGGGTTTGATGATTGCGAGAGTCAACATAGTGGCTGGTGGTTGGTGGCCGGTGGCCAGTGATGACTGGTTAGATCCGGGACCGCAACAAGGGTACGACATCAGCTGGACGCTTCATCACCGAAATGCCCGCCGCCTCGAAGGCTTGCATCTTGTCGGCGGCGGTGGCGCCGGCGCCGGAAATGATCGCCCCGGCGTGCCCCATGCGGCGTCCCGGCGGCGCCGTCTGGCCCGCGATGAAGCCGACTACCGGCTTCTTCATTTTCGTCTGCACGAAGCTCGCGGCGTGCTGCTCGTCGGAGCCGCCGATCTCGCCGATCATCACCACCGCCCGCGTTCCGGGATCGCCTTCGAACTCGCCGAGACAGTCGATGAAATTCGTGCCGATGATCGGGTCGCCGCCGATGCCGACGCACGTCGACTGGCCGAAGCCGTTGCTGGCGAGCTGATGGATGATCTCGTAGGTCAGTGTCCCCGAGCGGCTGACGACGCCGATGTCGCCCGCGGTGCAGATGTTGCCGGGGATGATGCCGACCTTCGAGAGCCCCGGCGAAATCAGTCCGGGGCAGTTGGGCCCGATCAGCCGCACGCCCCGCTCTTTGACGAACGGCATCACCGTCGTCATGTCGAGTACCGGGACGCCCTCGGTGATGCAGACGATCAAGGGAATGCGCGCATCCGCCGCCTCGAAAATCGCCGATGCGGCGAATGCGGCGGGCACGTAGATGACGCTCACGTTCGGCTGGGTCGCGGCGGCGGCGTCGGCGACGGTGTTGAAGATCGGGACCGTGTCTTCAAACTTCTGGCCGCCCTTCCCCGGCGTCACGCCCGACACCACGTTCGTCCCGTACTCCATCATCGCCCTGGCGTGGAACGAGCCGTCGCGGCCGGTGATCCCCTGCACGAGGAGGCGCGTCTTCTTGTCGATGAAGATGCTCACCGGGCACCCCCCGCCGCCGCGACCGCCTGCTGTACCGCCTGGTCCA
>DATFSB010000434.1:0-2870 GCA_035262825.1 Gemmatimonadales bacterium
AGGCGCAGGAAGTTCCCCCGCACGTCCAGCAGATACACGATGACGCCGTAGAAGCTGTCGTAGGTGAGCCGGCCGTTGCCGAGCGGCACGTCCGGTACGGCGCCGCCGAGGTACCCGCTGGTATTGAAGTAGGCGACGTCGGGGGCGCCGTCCGGCGGGCCCAGCGTTCCGTCCCGCAGCCGCACGGCGACGAAAATGCCGAGGAATGCACCCGTGGGATCGTCGACCAGGAGATCGGTGCGCAACACCTCGGTGCCGTCGAAGTGCGCGTTGAAGAGACTGGTGGCCGGTGGCACGCCCACGGGAACCAGTGGCGTTTCGACCACCGCGGAGGTGTTCCCCTGCGTGTCGCCGAACCACAAGGCGAGGCACGCCCGGGCTAGAACGGAGTCGGCGAGCCCAGTCTCGAACGTCGTCAGCACCACTACAGTGTCCTGGTTCGCCGTGCGCCCGCCGGTGAGTCCGCCGCGCAGGCTCGGCCCATAACCGCCGAGCAGCGACGCGCGGCGGCAGTCGGTGACGTCCCAGACGTACTGCTGGATGTCGCGGTCGGGATCGGTGCCCCGCACCACCAGACCCACGACCCCGGCGCGATAGGTCGCCCGGGTGTCGAGCACTTGCGGCCGGCGGACCGGATCGGAGCAGCTGATGCGAAAGTCGAGCCCCGCCCCGCCCGACGAGTCGATGACCAGGGGCCGGTGCGCACCACCGTTGCTGGCCACGATGCAGGCAGCGGGAATGCTGGCGAGATCGAAGAAGGCCGGTCCCGGCGGGACACCCTCCAGATCCAGCGTGTCGTTCGAGCGAATCAGACCCACGCGCTCGGACCCGTCGGCCGCGGCCAGATGGTACACCAATTCCAGGTTTGACCCCACACCGTCCGCCAGGACGGTGACGACGAACAGCGGCTTGCAGAAGACGAACAGGCGCAGCGCGGTGGTATTCGAGCCTTCGGTGATCAATACCAGCTGCTCGGCGCCTTCCCGGATCTTGCACTGGCCCGGGACGCCATCCACATCGACGACGTAGGTTGCCGGCGGCAGGGGAAGGATGACTGTGTCGGCCGGTGCCACCGACACGACCGTATCGATCTGCAGCGTTCCCGACAGCTCACGGACGTGATAGTGGTACCGCACCCCCGCCGCGCCCGAAGTCGAGGCGACGATGGTAGGAAGGATTGCGAGGTACGACGACACCGGTGCGGCGGCCTCGCGACACGCCAACAGCGCCGCGCCGGCCGCCGCCACAGTGCCCAGCAAACGGCCGAGTGGCCCGGGCCGAAAATGCCGGCCCGGGCGCACTCGATTACGATCTGCCACGCGTGTTACTTCGTGGTGGACGACGTCCACCCGCGTGTCCAGCCCGCATACCACGGAATGTTGCTCCCCGACCCGTTCTCCGGCGCGACAGCGCCGAGATACGCAGCGTTGTCGAAGGTGAGGCCGTTCACCGTTCCGGGGTTCGCGGCCGCTGCCAGGGTCGTCGGAGCGGACCCGGGCTTCGGCCGGAAGTCCGGCGCCAGCACATCGAGCGGGTTCACGAGATAATCGCCGTTCGCGTCGTCGTGATTGAACACGGTGATGTTGTTCGCCGCGTCGGCGATGTAGAGCGCTTCGAGATTGGTGCCGTCGAACGGAGGAGCCGTGTACGGCCCGCAGGTGCCCGCCACACCGCCCGAAACACCCGGATCGGTGCCGTCCTGATCGCCCGAAACCGACAAGCCGCCGGCCGCGCCGGGCGGCACCGCTGCGGTCGGTCCGAGACTGATCACCGTGTTGCGCAGCAGCCCGGAAGCGACCGCGTCGCAAATCCCGGTGGGCGACAGGGTGATCCCGGCCCCGCTGGGCTGGTCGAAGTCGAGACCGGAGGCGTACCGATAGGCGATGGCGTTCCGTACGGTTCCGTTGGTGTTCTGCCTGAAGATAAACGCCTGGTTCACGCAGTTCGGCTGCGCCACGCCGCCCGAGTTCAGCTGCGTGTGGCAACTGGTGGGCAACCCGGAGGTTGCCGTGTATCGGAACGGCTGCTGCTTGCCAACGCAGGTGATGTTGAAAATGGTCGGGTTGGAGCGCGGGATCACGTCGGGGTTGCCGCCATCGATGCCGTTATTGTCGGCCTCCACGCAACGGTCGCCGTCCATCGAGTCCGCCTGCACGATGATGAACTGGCCGCTGCCCCGCCAGCCGAGCACCCAGTCGACGTTGTCGTCTTCATTGGCAGTGAGCAGCAAGTGTTTGACATTCACGGTCCCGCCGAAGTACTCGGAACCGTCGTCGAGCGACGCGTGCACCTGCACGAAGTCGACGAGGGTCTTGTTACCCACGCCGTTGAAAGTGAGGCCGTTGCGTTCTTTGGTCGTCGTGAACCGTGCGCCGGCGTACTCCGAACGAACGTAGCGCAGCACGCCGCTCGAGTCGGCGTCGTTGCAGCCGCCATAGACCGTGGCCGCGTCCGACTCGTCCTGCTCCTGGATGCACCCGCCCGCGCTACGCCCCGCAACCGCCGGGGAGGGCCCCAGAGTGCCAGAAGTGGGGGAATCGGTATTGATGGTGGCGTTCCCATTGATGATCAGGCCACCCCAGCACCCCGGCCAGCGCGTGTTGACCGGCTCACCGCGTGGTCCGGCGAACGGCGGCAGTGCGCAGGTGAAGACGATCGGCTGCAGCGCGTTGCCGTCAGCGACGATCCGGCCATCGCGCTGGATGATCAACGTGCCCTGCCCCTGTCCCACGCCGCCGGAGCCGAACACCCCGGTCCCGTACCAGCCTTCGATCCGGGTCCCTGGCTCGATCGTCAGCGTCGCACCGTTGTTGACATAGATGTTCGCGATCGTCGCGTCGCCGATCTGGTAGACCGTATCCTTGTGGAAC